>CAZUKT010000042.1:8743-15323 GCA_964620975.1 uncultured Rubrivivax sp.
CATGCAGCGCATCCTGGGCAGGCGTGCAGCGTCAACGCAAGACCTTCAAGGCCTCGGGGTTGACGAGGTTGGTGGGGTTCTTGGCAATGAAGTTGGCCACGTTTTCAAACGCGGCGCGAAAGTACAGCTCGTAGCTGTCTTGCTCGACATAGCCGATGTGTGGCGTGCACACGGCGTTTTCCAGGCGCAGCAGCGGGTGGCCCTGCAGTATGGGTTCGCTTTCAAACACGTCCACCGCCGCCATGCCGGGGCGGCCGCGGTTGAGTGCGGCCACCAGTGCGTTTTCTTCAATCAACTCGGCACGCGACGTGTTGCAAAGCAGTGCGGTGGGCTTCATGCGAGAAAGCGCATCGAGCCGCACGATGCCGCGTGTGCTGTCGCTGAGCCGCAGGTGCAACGACAGCACGTCGCAGGTCTCAAAAAATGCCTCGCAGCTGTCAGCGGCGGCATGGCCGTCGGCGCGGGCACGATCGCGTGCGGCCTCGCTGCCCCACACCTGCACCTGCATGCCAAACGCGCGCCCATAGCCGGCCACCAGGCGGCCTATCTTGCCGTAGCCCCAGATGCCCAGCGTCTTGCCCGCGAGCACCATGCCGACGGCAAAGTTGGGCGGCATCGACGCCGACTTCAGCCCGCTTTGTTGCCAGGCCGCGTGCTTGAGGTTGCCGATGTACTGCGGCAGCCGCCGCATGCTGGCCATGATCAACGCCCAGGTCAGTTCGGCCGGTGCCACGGGCGAGCCGGTGCCTTCGGCCACTGCAATGCCAAGGCGCGTGGCGGCGTCCAGGTCAATGTGTGAACCCACACGCCCGGTCTGCGCAATCAGTTTGAGCTTGGGCAGCTTTTCAAGCAGGGCACGCGGAAACTGCGTGCGTTCGCGGATCAGTACCAGCACGTCGGCGTCTCGCAAGCGCACCGACAACTGCCCGATGCCCTTGACGGTGTTGGTAAAGACCTTGGCGCTGTAGGGCTCCAGCAGGCTGGCGCATTTGAGCTTGCGCACCGCGTCCTGGTAGTCGTCGAGGATGATGATGTTCATGTTGGGTGCGTGGGATTCTGCCCTGTCCTGCACGCTTGCCGGCTCAGGGCTAGCATGCGCGACCCCAACCCAAAGGTACGACCTTCATGAGCATTTCAATGCACTCGGCCAGCGCACCCATCTTCTTGCGTACCTTCAACGCCATGCTGAATTGGCTGGACAAGGCGCAGGCCCATGCCGAAGCACGCAAGTTCGACACCGCCAATTACCTGGGCCTGCGCCTGGCGCCCGACATGCTGCCCTTCACGCGGCAGGTGCAGATTGCCACCGATGGCGTCAAGGGCTGCATGGCCCGCCTGGCGGGTGTGGACGTGCCCAAGTGGGACGACACCGAAGCCACGCTGGACGAACTGCGCGCACGCATCCGCAAAACCATCACCTATGTGCAGAGCTTTGAGCCAGCGCAGATTGACGGCACCGACGACAAGGAAATCCTGCTGCCGCAGCGCCAAGGGGACCCCATGCGCTTTACCGGCGAGGCCTACCTGAAGCACTACGTGTTGCCCAACCTTTACTTCCACGCCACCACCACCTATGCGCTGCTGCGCCACGCGGGTGTCGAAATTGGCAAGCGGGACTTTCTGGCCGGTTGAAGTACCGGCACCAAAAAGTGCAGGCGGCAGCGCTGTCAGCGCTGCGCCACACGCAGCTTGGCGGTGGCCTTGGCCGCCGGCTTGGCGGTGCGGGTGGCACGCTTGGCCATGGCGGTGTTGACCGTTGGCGCCTTGCCTGACTTGCCAGCGTTGGCCGTGTGGGGCGTGGCCTTGCCCGTGCGCTGTGCAGGCCGCGCCGCCCGGGCATGCTGGGCTGGGGCACCGGCGGCCACGATCACGGTGATGGTCTGGCCGGGCTTGAAGCGTGACTGCTCGGTGACGTTGTTCCAGTCGGCCACCTGGCTGCGGCTGACGCGGTAGCGCTGCGCCACGGCAGCCACGGTGTCGCCGTGTTTGCCGGCCTTGAAGGCCAACTGGCGCTGGCGTGATTCGGGCGTCAGCAGCATGGTGCCGTTGTCGGCGATGTGCTCGGCCACGTCGCTGCCGTGCAACGCGCTGCGAGGCACCAACAGCGTGGCGCCGGCCCTGACCATCATGCGCGCAGGGATGCTGTTGAGCTGCCGCAAGAGGGCTTCGTTGGTGCCGGCCAGCCTGGCAGCGTCGGCCACCTTCAGTGTGCGCGGTGCCACCCAGGCAGTGAAGCTGGCCAGCGGGGTCTGCACGAGCGGCAGCGAACGCAAAAACTGGTTGGCGTTGTCGTAGGGCAGCAGCACCTGCGGCGTGCCGGCGGCCAGGATCACGGGCTTGTTGAGCTGCGGGTTGAGTTGCTGAAACTCGTCCAGCGTCAGGCCCGCCAGGCTCGCCGCCAGGGCCACATCGATGTCGCGTTCAATGGCCACGCTCAGAAAGTAAGGGTGGTTGTCGAGCCGGGGCAAGTCCAGCGCAAAGGCCTCGGGCCGGCTGATGAGGTTCTTCATGGCCTGCAGCTTGGGCACGTAGTTGCGTGTTTCGTCGGGCATGCGCAGGCTGGCGTAGTCGGTGCCCAGGCGCCCGCGACGGCTTCGTTCTTGTGCGCGCAGCACATTGCCCTGGCCCCAGTTGTAGGCCGCCAGCGCCAGGTGCCAGTCACCGAACATGCCGTGCAGACGCTGCAGGTAGTCCAGCGCTGCGCGGGTGGACGCGAGCACGTCACGCCGGTCGTCGCGGAAGAGGTTTTGGCGCAGATCAAAGTCTTTGCCGGTGGCGGGCATGAACTGCCACATGCCCGATGCCTTGGCGCGCGACTGGGCCTGCGGGTTGAAGGCGCTTTCAATGAAGGGCAGCAGGGCCAGTTCGGCCGGCATCTGGCGCTTGTCGATCTCTTCCATCACATGAAACAGGTAGAGCGACCCACGCGCCAGCATGCGCTGCATGTAGTCGGGCTGGCCGGCATAAAAGTGTTCCCACTTGCGCACCAGGTCGCCGTCGGCGTCGGGCATGGCAAAGCCGCTGCGCACACGGGCCCAGAGGTCACCGCGTTCTGCGTCTGGTTGCGGGTCCAACTGGGCACGCGACGGTGGCGCAGGCGGTGGGGCGGTAGGGCCGTCGATGGGGGACTCCACGGCCGCGCCGGGCGCGCTGATGGGCACGGCCGTGGCTGCGGGCGCCTCAGCCGCCGGGGCCTCAGGGGCCGCCGCCCTGGCGGGCCAGGCCAGCGGCTCGGACGCCGTTTCGCCAGCGCCTGCATGGGCGCCGGAAGTCACCGGCGCGATGCTGGCCATGTCGGCCGGCATGGGCAGGCTGGCGCAGCCGGTGGCCAGCAGCAACGCCAGCGTGGCCGCAAGGCTGCTGGCGTTGCGGCGCGTGGGCCGGCGTGTCTTGCTGGGGGATGAAGGCATCAGAAGTGATTTTTCCATTCGCGCAGCGCGGCGAACACGGCCACGGGGTCGGTGTCCGCAGCGCCCTGGGCCAAGGCTGCGGCCACCACAGTGGGCTCGCTGCAGCGCAGGAAGGGGTTGATGAGGCGCTCTTGCGCGATGGACGACGGCAGTGTCGACTGGCCGGCTTCGCGCCGGGTGGTGCAATGCGCCTGGTAGGCAAGCAATGCGGTATTGCCAGGCTCCACAGCCACCGCAAAACGCAAGTTGGAAAGTGTGTATTCGTGGGTGCAGCACACCTGCGTGTCGGCCGGCAACGCGGCCAGGCGCGCCAGCGAATGGCTCATCTGTGCCGGCGTGCCTTCAAACATGCGGCCACATCCGCCTGAGAACAAGGTGTCGCCGCAAAAGAGCAGCGGCGCAGCGGCTGCGCCGCGCTGCACAAAGGCGATGTGCCCACTTGTGTGGCCGGGCACATGCATCACTTCAAACGTGTGGCCCAACACGTCCACCACGTCGCCGTCGTTCATGGCCTGGGACGGCTGGGGCACGGCTTCAAGTGCCGGGCCGTAAACCTTGCCTTGCAGACGGGGGCGCAGTTCGTCAACACCACCGACATGATCTGGGTGCTTGTGCGTCACTAGAATGGCCGCGAGCTGAAGATGCAGTGCATCCAGGGCCGCCTGCACCGGGGCTGCGTCGCCCGGGTCCACCACCACGGCGCGAGCGCCGTCATGCAACATCCAGATGTAGTTGTCGGCGAAGGCGGGCAGCGCAAGCAGATTCATGACGCGAGATGATTCAATTATAGAGTTGGGGTCCTGGCTGCGGACAGCGCCGGGACAGGTGCTTCTGGCCTGGGAACAAGACCGGCTGGACCACGCGGTGACCAACGCATTTGGGTTCCATGCACTGCAACTGGGCTTGCCTGAAATGGAAGGCTTGCGTGCCAACCGCATGCCGCACCGTTGGGTGGCCACCGATTCGCTGGTGATGCCCGAAGCGCTGCCGCTGCCGCCGCAGGCTGACAGCCAGATCATCACGCTGCCACCCCCCGAGCCTATCAGCCTGCACTGCGAGTTTGACGCGCTGCCCTTTCCCAACGCCAGCATCGACCTGGTGGTGCTGCCCCATGCGCTTGAACTGGCGCGCGACCCGCACCACACACTGCGCGAGGTAGAGCGCGTGCTGGTGCCCGAGGGCCGTGTGGTGATCGTCGGCTTCAACCCGGCCAGCCTGTGGGGCCTGCGCCAGCGTGCTGGGCGCGTCAAGCGTGGCATGGGGTTGGGCCGTGGCCAGCCGCTGTACCTGCCCCGAGCCGGAGAATTTTTGGGTTACTGGCGCTTGCGGGACTGGCTTCGCCTGCTGAGCTTTGAAGTGGAAGCGGGCCGCTTTGGCTGCTGGCGGCCGCCGCTGAACAGCCCCACCTGGCTGGACCGCTTTGCGTGGATGGACCGCGTGGGTGAACGCTGGTGGCCCGTGCTGGGCTCGTTGTACTTTCTGGAAGCGGTCAAGCGTGTGCGTGGCATGCGGCTGGTGGGCCTGGCCAAGCAAGAGCGCCGCAAGGTGCATGGCGCACCTGCCGTGGTGGCCAACCGCCAACGTGACAACATCCTGGGCCGATTTGACAACGAGAAAAGCGATGGCTGAAGTGGTGATCTACGCCGACGGCGCCTGCCGTGGCAACCCCGGGCCCGGGGGCTGGGGCGCCTGGTTGCAAAGCGGCGAGCACGAAAAGGAAATGTTCGGTGGTGAAAAGCTCACCACCAACAACCGCATGGAACTGACCGCCGTGATCCAGGCCCTGGGCTCGCTCAAGCGGCAGAGCGCCGTTACGGTCTACACCGACAGCGAATACGTCAAGAACGGCATCACCACCTGGATCCACGGCTGGAAGGCACGCGGCTGGAAGACGGCCGACAAGAAGCCGGTGAAGAACATGGAGCTGTGGCAACGGCTGGACGAACTCAACGCCGCGCACAAGGTGCAATGGCGCTGGGTCAAGGGCCATTCGGGCGACCCCGGCAACGAGCGCGCCGACCGGCTGGCCAACCGGGGTGTGGACACGGTGATGTAAAGCCTGGGTAAAGCCGGGCCGGACCGGGGCCCGCAGCGGCCCGTCCGGGCGCTGCCCATCCGTCGCACGCAGCCCATGCTGCACCGGGCGCCTTCGGGCCCGGCCACTGATGCAGCCCGCACTGCGGCGCACATGGCGCGGACAGCAGGCCTGGCGCGACATCGTTACAGTTGCGCGTTTGCGGCACGAGACAACCCTTTGAAGAAGATACATACCCTGGTGGCCGTGGTCGGTGTGGCAGTGGCCGGCGGCGCCGCCTGGTGGTGGCAACACCAACCAGCCAAAGCGGCAGCGGGCATGGCGGTGGCGGGTGCATCGGCAGGTGCAACGGCTGGAGCCGGCAACCCGTCGGCAGCCGCACCCGGCGCTGCGGGCCGGCCTGCCGGTGGTGGCCCCGGCGGCGGTGGCCCTGCCACCGTGGAAGTGGCCAAGGCCGAAGCCCTGACGCTGACCGACGACGTGCAGGCCGTGGGCTCGCTCAAGTCGGCGCAGGGCGTGATGCTGCGGCCCGAGGTGGCCGGCCGCATCGCCAAGCTGGGTTTTGCCGACGGTGCGCGCGTGCGCCGTGGTCAGCTGCTGGTGCAACTGGACGACACGCTGCAGCAGGCGCAGATCAAGCAGGCCGACGCGCAGGCCAGCATCGCCCGCACCAACCTGCAACGCAGCCGCGAACTGCAGGCGCAAGGCTTTGTGAGCCAGAGCGCGGTGGACCAAAACGCCGCCGCCTTGCAGGTGGCCGATGCGCAGGTGTCACTGGCCCAGGCCCAGGCCGCGCGCATGAAGGTACTGGCCCCGTTTGACGGCACCGCTGGCCTGCGCCTGGTGGACGTAGGCGACTACGTGAAAGACGGCGCCGACATCGTCAACATTGAAGACCTGGCTGCGCTGAAGGTGCAGTTTGCGGTTCCCGAACGTTATGTGGACCGCTTGCGCGCCGGGCAGGCCGTTGAACTGATGGTGGACGCACTGCCGGGCCGCAAGTTCAAGGGCCGCGTCGAGGCAGTGGATTCGCAGGTCGACGCCAATGGCCGTGCACTGCAGGTGTTGGCCAAGGTGGACAACACCGGCGCCCTGCTCAAGCCCGGCATGTTTGCCCGGCCCCGTGTGGTGTTCT
>CAZUKT010000043.1:0-15262 GCA_964620975.1 uncultured Rubrivivax sp.
TTGTTCGCCGTCGCCAATCACGGTCAGGCCCGCGTCTTCCTGGGTCTTGATCCAAAGCAGCGTGGCGTCGAGCTTGGCGCGGGCCAGTTCGGGGCCTTGCGCCTTCCACTGCGGCCAGAGCTTGTTGGTTTCGGCCAGCCAGCTGGGTTTGGGCAGGCTGCCGGCGATGGCGGTGTCGAACATGGCTTGTCTCCGGTTTGGCGCGCGAGGTTAGCGCAGGCGCAGCGCCCCGGCCGGCAGCAGGGCATGGCCAGGTCTCTAGCCCAGCACGAAGCGGTCCTTGGGGCCCAGGCCCTGGGGCCGCAGCAAGGCCTTGTGAGCCACCGCGTCACCCAGCAGATGGGCACGCCACCAGTCGGTGGTGATCTGCGCCACCACCGCCTGGTGTGTGGCCTGCCCTGCAGTGGCGGCCGTCGGGCGGCGGCGCAGCATGCGCGCGCCCACGCCGCCGGGGCGGCCGCCGCCGAAGCTCATGTGGTCGGCACCGTCCAGCCACAGCAGCGCACGCTGGCCTGGCGGCAGGCCGTCGTACACGGCCGCACGCGGCTCGCCGCCGTCGTAGCTGCCCAATGGGTCACCGTCCAGTGAGCCGGTCACGGCCATGAAGGGGCGGGTGATGGCGCCAAAACTCTCCTGCAGCCCCATGCGCTCGCCGGCGGGCGACGACGGACTGAGCGCGATGAAGGCCCTGGGGCGCGGGTCAGCCACATCAGCGGCCACGGCATAACGCTGCCCGGCCACCGCCTGCGTGGTGTGGGCACCAAAGGAGTGGCCGGCCACGCCGACGGCGTCCAGGCGCAGCGCTGCCCAGGGTGCGTGGCCCTGGCTGGCCAGGCGCTGCATCTCGTCGAGCGCAAAACGCATGTCGGCCACGCGGGCACGCAGTTGCTCGGCGCTGGCCGCATGGCGCAACTGGCGCACTCCGGCGCGTGCCGTGGTGGTGTTGCTGCCCTCGTGTTCCAGGTGCAGCACGGCCACGCCTGCGGCGGCCCAGGCTTCACCCCACAGCGCACCGCCTTCCCGGCTGCCGCCCAGGCCGTGCGAATACACCACCACGGGCCACATCGCCGCCGCATCGGGTGCTGCGGGCAGGCGCAGGCGCCAGGGCAGCGCACGCTGGCGGGCCCCGTCGGTCCACGTGCCGTCTTGGGGCGCGGGCACGGCACCCCACGCGGGGCAGGCCAGGCCCAGCAGGCCACCGGCGGTGTTGGCCAGCCAATGTCGGCGTGTCAATGTCTGCTTCATGGCCGCATTGTGCGCAGCGCCGTGTTTCCCTTGCGTTACCGGCACACGTGGGGCGCGGTTTCGTCGGCGGCCACGGTGCATTGGCGCGCACCGGGGCCGGGCTCGTCGCGCGATGGCCTTTGGCGCCACGCTGCGGCTACGCTTGCGGCCATGCCACATGCACAGCCACATGAACAGCCGCAAGCCCCGCCGCACGCACAGCCACACGCCCCGCCCCCGGCCTGGTCACAGCCGCTGAACGAGCCCTTGCCGGCCGAAGTCACGGGCAGCGGCCATGGCTGGCTGACGGCGTACCGGCGCTACCCCGTGTTTGGTGTGGCCTGGGCGCGGCGCCGCTTGCAGGTGTTTGGCGGTGCGGCCCTGCTGGCCGTGGTGGCCGTGGCCCTGACGCTGATCGGCACGCCACCCGCCAACCTGCCCTGGGGCGGGCTGGTGAGCTTGGGCGTGCAGTTGCTTGCGCCCTTGCTGCTGGGCCCCTGGCTGGGCAGTTGCGTGCGCCGGCAGGGCTGGGCGCCCCGGCAAGAATGGTTGCTGCTGTGGGCCAGCATCCTGGCCCTGGTGGTGGCCATGCTGGCGTTTCATGAATGGGGCAGCGAACCGGTGAAACAGTGGATCGCCGAAGGGGTGGGCCAGGTTGACGAACAAGGCCAGCGCAGACGGGTGCGGCTGGCCATAGGCGTGTCGGTCAGCACACCCGGTGAAACTGAGCAGAGCCACAAGCCGCCGGCAGCGGCCGAGGCTGCGCCGGGTGCGCCGGGTGCGCTGGACCCGATGACCCGCCTGAGCAACGGCATCTCCAGCGCAGTGCTCACTTTCTGGCTGGGCGGTGGCGCTGCACTGTGGGGCTGGCGACGCGAGCGCGCCGGCTTGGCCGCCCTGGCCCAGGCGCGCGAACTGGCGCATGCCCAGGCCCGGCGGCGTGAAGCCGAGCTGCGCCTTAGCGTGCTGGCCGCGCAGGTGGAACCGCACTTTCTGTTCAACACCCTGGCCGGCGTGCGCAGCGCCATCAGCACCGACCCGCCGCGCGCCAGCGTCATGATCGACCGCCTGGTGGACTACCTGCGTGCCGCCATTCCACGCCTGCGCAGCGACGGTGGTGCGCAGGCCACATTGGGCAGCCAACTCGACATCGTGCGCGCCTACCTGGGTCTGATGGCCGCCCGCATGCCGCGCCTGCAGTTCCACATTGACGTGCCCGCCGATCTGCTGGGGGCGCCCTGCCCGCCGCTGATGCTGATCTCGTTGGCCGAAAACGCCGTGCGCCATGGCGTGGAGCCCAAGATCGGGCCGGCCTGCATCACGGTCAGCGCGCAGCGCGGCGCTGACGGCAGCCTGCACATTTCCGTGGCCGACGACGGCGCCGGTTTTGGCAACAGCACGGCCGGCACGGGCCTGGGCCTGGCCAACATCCGCGAGCGGCTGCAGCAGATGTACGAAGGCCGTGCGGGCCTGGAACTGAAGGCCCGGCCCGAAGGCGGCGTGGCCGCCACCATCACCCTGCCCCTGGAGTGAGAAAGTTGAACGCCATCCACCCCACCCCCACCGCCGTGCTGGCCGATGACGAAGACCTGCCGCGTGCCGAACTGCGCCGCATGCTGGCTGCCGCCTGGCCCGAGCTGCGCATCGTGGCCGAGTGCGAACACGGCCCCGCCGCCGTGGAAGCCATTGCCACGCACGGGCCCGACATCGCTTTTCTGGATATCCGCATGCCAGGCCTGAGCGGCCTGGACGTGGCACGCGCCGTGAGCGGCCGCTGCCACTGCGTGTTTACCACCGCCTATGACAGCCACGCCGTGGCGGCGTTTGAGGCCGGCGCGGTGGACTACCTGCTCAAGCCCATCGCCGCAGACCGCCTGGCACAGGCCGTGGCGCGGCTGCGCGAAAGGCTGCAGGCCCATGCCGCTGCGCCCGACCTGTCCCGCCTGGTGCAGCAATTGGCGGCGCAGTTGCAGCCCACCACCGGCGCCCCACAGGCCACGCCGCGGCTGCGCTGGCTGAGCGCCAGCGTGGGCGACACCATCAAGATGTTCAGCATCGACGAGGTGCTGTTCTTTCAGAGCGACGAGAAGTACACCCGCATCGTCACCGCCCACGACGAAGCCCACGTGCGCAAGCCATTGCGGGAGTTGTCGGAAGGCCTGGACGCCGAAGAATTCTGGCAAGTGCACCGGGGCGTGGTGGTGCGCGCCAACGCCATCGCCCGCGCCCAGCGCGACGAACTGGGCCGCATCACGCTGCACCTGAAGCAGCATGCAGAAACGCTGGCGGTGAGCCAGGCCTGGGCCTGGCGCTTCAAGCCGATGTAGGCCGATGTTGGCCGATGCAGGCCGCTCCGGGCCGAAGCCGGCGCCTACCAGGTGTCGATGAAGCCGCGCCGGGGTGGCAGCGGCTGCGTGCAGGACACGGCCAGGTGGCGCGCCAGCCAGTCGCGTGTCGTGGCGGGGTCGATGACTTCGTCGATCTCCAGAAAGCTGGCCATGTTCAGTGCCTGGCCCTTGGCTTGCGCCTGGGCCAGCAGGCGTTCAAACAACGCCGCGCGTTCGGCATCTGGCGCAGCCGCCAGCTCCTTGCTGAAGCCCAGCTTCACGGCGCCTTCCAACCCCATGGCGCCAAACTCGCCGCTGGGCCATGCGCAGGTGGCCACGGGCGCATGAAAGTGCCCCGCCGTCAACGCCATGGCGCCCAGGCCGTAGGCACGCCGCAGCACCACGCTGAGCACCGGCACGCGCAGTGAAGCCGCCGTGACGAAGAGCCGCGCCGCGTGGCGCACCATGCCCGTGGCCTCGCTCGCCGGGCCGACCATGAAACCCGGCGTGTCCACGAGCGTGATGAGCGGCAGGCCGTGGGCGTCGGCCAACTGCATGAATCGCGCGAGCTTGTCGCAGGCCGGGGCGTCCAGTGCACCGCCCAGGTGGTGCGGCTGGCTGGCCGCCACGGCCACGGCGCGGCCCTGCAGGCGCGCCAGCGCGGTGATGAGGCCGGTGCCGAAGTCGCGCCGCAGTTCCACCACCGAACCGGCGTCCATGATCGTTTGAACGATGGGGCGCGGGTCGTACAAGGCGTTGCGGTTGGCGGGCAATGCGTGGCGCAGTGTCAGCACGTCGGCGCCTGCCTCGTGGGTGATGTGTGGCCCGCCAGGTGCCACACCCGGCGGCACGGCTGCCTTCACGCCCGTCTTTGCGCCCGTCTTTGCGCCCGAGGTCAGGCCCGAAGTCAGGCCCGCCAGCACCCGGCGGGCCATGGCGATGGCGGCTGCGTCGTCGGCCACCCGAATGTCCACCACACCCGCTGGCCCCAGCACCGCCATCGCGCCCACGGCGTCCGCATCGACCTTGCCCAGGCCGCCGCCTTCGATCATGGCCGGGCCGCCCATGCCGATGCTGCTGGCTTCGGTGGCGATGATCACGTCGCAGCAGCCCAGCAAGGCCGCGTTGCCGGCAAAACAGCGCCCGGCCGCGATGCCCACCAGCGGCACCTGGCCCGACAACGCGGCAAAGCGGCGGAAGGTGCCGCAGTCCAGGCCCGCCACGCCCAGCCAGTCCACGTCACCCGGCCGGCCGCCGCCGCCTTCGGCCCACAGCAGCACCGGCAAGCCGTGCTGTGCGGCCAGCGCCAGCAGGCGGTCGCTCTTTTGGTGGTTGAAGACACCTTGCGTGCCCGCCAGCACGGTGTAGTCGTACACCAGCAGCGCCACCGGCTGGCCGTCCAAGGTGCCCGTGCCGGTGATCTGGCCATCGGCCGGGGTGTGGGCCTGCAGGTCGGCAAGGCTGCGGCGGCTGCGCTGTGCGGCGACGGCCAGCGCGCCGTATTCGCTGAAGCTGCCCGGGTCCAGCAAGGCGTCTACCACCTCGCGCGCCGTGCAGCGGCCGGCGGCATGGCGGCGCGCTGTGGCGTCTGGGCGTGCGGCGTCCTGGGTCAATGCCACACGGGCCTGCAAGGCCAGCAGGTCGCCACGGGGTTCGGCTGGGGTGGCGAGAGCGGCAGACGGGGCCTCGGGCCATGCGGCGGCGGGCGCTGCACCGCCCTGTGTCTGCAGGCTGGCTTCCAGGGCGAGCACGGGGGTGCCCTCGGGTACCACGTCGCCCACCGCCACGGTGATGGCGCGCACCACGCCGGCCCTGGGCGCGAGCAGCGGCACTTCCATCTTCATGGCCTCTTGCACCAACACCGTCTGCCCCGCCACCACGACCTGGCCGGGCGTGACTTCGATGCCGATGACCGCGCCGTGCACGGCCGCATGCAACCACTGACTGCCTGCCATGCCTTGATCTCCTTGGCTGCCGCAGCGGCCCGTACCGGCCGCGTTGGCCACGCGCTGCCTGCGCTGCCTGCGCCGGGCCGCACGCAGGCAGCCACGGCGCCCGCACCAGGGCCACCCTTGCGGTGCGTCAAAAGCGCCGCATTGTGCGGCCAGCCCGGGCCGCTGCAACGCCATGCCAGAAGGCTGCGGCGCCGTCATACTGCGGCCCCACGCCCTTTGCCGAGCTGCCTTTGCCGACGCCTGACCACCGGCCCCTGCCGTTTCCGCCGCCCCCCGACGCCGCCGCACTGCTTTGCGCCGCGCCCACGCCGCTGCTGCAGGTCAACGCAGCGCAGCTTGTGTGCTGGGCCAACCCCGCTGCCCAGGCCCTTTTTGGAAGCGCCTTGCGGCCTGGCGTGGCCCTGGCTCTGCTTTGGCCCGAAGCGCATGGCGCACTGTGCTGCCACTGCGGCGTGCAGGCCGAACTGCGCCGGCCCGTACCGCAGGTGGGCTTGGTACTGGCCAGCGGCCAACCATTGCCGGGTGGTGGCTGGTTGCTGACCCTGGCACCGCAGGCTGCGGCACCGGTTGGCGAGCCGCCCGCCGGCACACGCCCCACGGCGGACCCGGCGCAGCGCGAATCCCAGATGGCGCTGGCCGTGGACATGGCCGGTATCGGCCTTTGGCGCCATGACCTGGCCAGCGACCGTGTGCACTACAACCCGCAAGCGCGTCAAATTCTGGGCCTGGCGGCCGACGTGGAATCCTTGCCTGGCGCGGTGGTGCGCAACTTGGTGCACCCCGACGACCTGCCGGCCGTGCTGGCGTCCCGCAGCGCCGCATTGCAAGGCAATGCACCCGTGGACACCCAGGCCCGTTTCAGGCGCAGCGACGGTGCCTGGCGCCACCTCATGACACGCCGCGTGCTGCAGCGCGGCGCCGACGGGCAGCCGCTGGCCTACATGGGCGTGTCGCTTGACGTGACCGACCGCGCCGTGCTCACGCAACACGCCGACGACATGACGCGCCGCTTTGAGCTCGTCACCCGCACCGCCGGCATTGGCTGGTGGGTGTTTGGCGCCGACCATCCACGCGCTTTCTGGAGCGCGCAGATGCGAAGCATGTTCGGCCTGGCTGAAGGCGTGCCCGTGCCGTTGTTGGCCGAATGGCTGTCCACCTACGCCCACCCTGACGACCGCGAGGCCCTGCGCCGCGAATTCGCGCAGATCAAGCACAACGCACAGGCCAAGGAGATGGGCTTTCGCATCGTGCGCAGCAACGGCGAGGTGCGCCACCTGTACTCGCATTCGCGCCACGAGTCTGGGCCGCAAAGCTCCACCTACTTTGGCGTGGTCGTGGACCTCACAGAGCAGCGCCGTGCCGAAGCCGCACTCAAGGGCGCGGCCGAGCGTGCCGCATTGGTTGCGCGCGGCGCCGGTTTGGGCACCTGGGAGCTGGACGAGCAGAGCAAAGAGTTGCTTTGGGACACACAGATGTGGGTCCTGCGCGGCCTGCAGCCGGCAGCGCGCCCGCTGAACTACGAAGAGCGCATGGCCTGCGTGCACCCGGACGACCGCCAGGCGATGAAGCAAAACCTGCAGTCAGCCCTGGCCGCCGGAACTTCGGTGAACCAGGAATTCCGTGTGGTGTGGCCCAACGGCAGCGTGCGCTGGCTGGCTTCACGCTCGGTGGAGATTGACGACGGCACCGGCCAGCGCCGCCGCATCGGTG
This sequence comes from uncultured Rubrivivax sp., assembly GCA_964620975.1. Lineage (GTDB taxonomy): Bacteria > Pseudomonadota > Gammaproteobacteria > Burkholderiales > Burkholderiaceae_C > Rubrivivax. Next base: position 7,217 of record CAZUKT010000043.1, read on the forward strand.
TCAACTGGGACATCACCGACAGCCGCAACGCCGACATTTCGCGCCAGGAGCGCGCCATTGCTTTGCGCGAAAACGAGTCCAAGTCCAAGTTCCTGGCGCGCATGAGCCACGAGCTGCGCACCCCCCTGACCGCCGTGCTGGGCTTTGCGCAGTTGCTGCTGGACGAAGAAAAAGGCAGCAGCCGGGTGGCCAACTCCAGGCGCAAACGGCTGGAGCACATACGTGCGGCCGGCAAGCACCTGCACAACCTCATCAACGACGTGCTCGACCTGTCGAGCCTGCAAAGCGGCGAGCTGCGCATTGCGCTGCAGCCGGTGTCGCTGGCGCCGGTGGTGGCCGCCACACTGCCGCTGCTGGGGCCGCTGCTGACCGGCCAGACGGTGAGCGTGACATGCGGCGCGCTGGACGCCACCGTGATGGCCGACGCCACGCGGCTGCGGCAGGTGCTGCTGAACCTGCTGAGCAACGCCGTCAAGTACAACCGGCCCGGCGGGCAGGTGCACGTCGAGACCCTGCCCCGTGGCGCCGAGGTGCTGCTGCGTGTCACCGACACCGGGCGCGGCATGAGCGACAAGCAACTGCGCCACCTCTTCGAGCCCTTCAACCGCCTGGGTGTGGACGGCGATGCCATCGAAGGCACGGGCATCGGCCTGGCCATCGTCAAGACGCTGGCCGAGCGCATGGGGGGCTCGGTGCATGTGGACAGCGTGTTGGGCCAGGGCAGTGTGTTCGAGGTTCGCCTGCAAGCAGGTGAACTGGTGCTGCAGGCGCCGCCGTCCGAGGCCGCAGCGGCAGAGCAAAGCGCCCACGCCGCAGTGGCGCACGGCCCCCACCGCACGCGCCGCCACCAGGTGCTGTACGTGGAAGACAACCCGGTCAACGCCATCATCATCGGTGAGCTGCTGGCGCGCCGGCATGACCTGCACCTGCACGTGGCCGTGGACGGCACCAGTGGCGTGGCGCAGGCGCTGGCCATCAAACCCGACCTGATCCTGCTGGACATGCAGTTGCCCGACTGCGACGGCTTTGAAGTGCTGCGCCGGCTGCGCGCCGAGCCGGCCACGGCCGGCATACCGTGCATCGCCTTGTCGGCCAACGCCATACCCGAAGAGATCGAGCGTGCGCTGAGCGCAGGCCTTTCGGACTACTGGACCAAGCCGCTGGACTTCAAGGCCTTCATGGCCTCGTTGGACGCCTTGTTTGGCAAGGCAAACTGACCGGCGTCAGGCGGCAAGCAACCCACGCTTGCGCAACAGCGGCGTCATCGTGGCCGCACGGCCCCGGAACGCCGCGTAGGCTGCGGACGGCTCCACGGTGTTGCCGACGCTGTAGATGTGGCGCTTGAGCCGCCCGGCCACGGCCGCGTCAAACGGGCTGCCGGCTTCAATGAAAGCGTCATAACCGTCGGCGTCCAGCACCTCGGCCCACAGGTAGACGTAGTAGCCCGCCGCATAGGCCGCGCTGGCGTACATGTGCTGGAAGTGCACCATGCGGTGGTTGACACCCACGCCCGGTGGCAGGCCCTGCGCTTGCAGCAGCTCTGCCTCAAACGCGCACAGGTCGGCCGGTGGCTCGGCGTCGGGCAGCGAATGCACGGCCATGTCCACCATGGCGCTGCCGGCGTAGCGCACCGTTTCGTAGCCCTGGTTGAAGCGCCGGGCACGCTGCAGCCTCGCCACCAGTTCGGGCGGGATCGGTTCGTCGGTCTGCCAGTGGCGGGCGTGCCGCGCCAGCACCTCGGGCTCGGTGATCCAGTGCTCAAAGATCTGCGAAGGCAGCTCGACAAAGTCGCGCAGCACCTGCGTGCCCGACAGGCGCTCGTAGGTCACGTCAGACAACAAGCCGTGCAGGCCGTGGCCGAATTCGTGGAACAGCGTGCGTGCGTCGTCCAGCGACAGCAGCGTGGGTGCGCCGCCGTCCGGGCCGCCAGCCGCACCACCCTTGGCAAAGTTGTTGTTGTTCAGGATCACCGGCAGTTGCGCCGGCAGGCCTGCGGCCGTGTTGCGCGACTGCAGCCGCAGCGAACTCATCCACGCACCACTGCGCTTGTTGGGGCGCGCAAAGTTGTCCTGCAAAAACAGCCCCACCACGCGGCCAGCGTCGTCGGTCACCTCATAGGCCTTGACGTCAGGGTGGTACACGGGCAGGTCGGCCCGGTGCCTGAAGTGCAGGCCAAAAAGCCGGCCTGCGCAGTCAAATGCAGCGTCCACCACACGTGGCAATGAAAAATAGGGTTTGATCTCGGCGTCGTCCAGCGCGTAGTGCTGTTGGCGCACTTTTTCGGCCCAGAAGCGCCAGTCCCAAGCTTCGATGGGCCTGTCGACACCAGAGCCTGCATCGGGCATCACCGACTGCAGCGCAGCACGCTCGCGGGCCAAGGCGGCCAGCGCACGCGGCCACACTTCAGTCAGCAGCCCCTGCACGGCCTGGCGGCTGCCGGCCATGGTGTCGGTGAGCGCAAAGTCGGCGTAGCAGGCGTGGCCGTGCAGCGCGGCCTGCTCATGGCGCAGGCGCAGGATGTCGCGCATGAGTTCGCGGTTGTCGTGCTCGCCGGCATGTTCGCCCCGGCCGACCCAGGCGCGCCAGGCTTGTTCACGCAGGTCAGCCCGCGTGGAATGTGTCAGGAAAGGCACCACCAAAGAGCGCGACAGCGTGACCACATGGCCCGGCAATGCGCGGTCAGCCGCGGCCTGGCGCGCGGTGGCACGCAGCGCCCCGGGCAAGCCTGCCAGCGCGGCTTCGTCGGGCAGCGGCAGATGCCAGGTGGATTCATCGTGCAGCACGTTCTGCGCAAACCGGGTGGTCAGCCGCGCCAGCGCCTGCATGATCTGCGCATAACGCTCACGTTGTGCAGCAGGCAGCCTGGCGCCAGAACGCACAAAGTCCAGGTGCACACGCTCCAGCAGGCGCAATGCTTCAGGGGCCAGGCCCAGTGTGGTGCGCTGGCTGTGCAGGGTGTCGACGCGGGCAAAGAGCGCTGCGTCGGTGTACACGGCACTGGAATGCGCGGCCATGGGCGCGGCCAGGTCACGCTGCACGGCCTGCAGCGCCGGGCTCGTGGCCGAGGATGTGAGGTTGTAGAACACCGTCGCCACCCGGCCCAGCTGCTTGCCGCTGCGGTCCATGGCGGCCACGGTGTTGTCAAAGCTGGGCGCATCGGCCTGCCCGGCAATGGCGGCCAGCTCGTCTTTGTGCGCCTGCATGGCGCTGCGCACGGCGGGCTCGAAGTGCTCCGCCCTCAGGGCATCAAAGGGTGGCAGCGCGTAGGGGGCAGTCCAGTCCTGCAGCAGCGGGTTTTGATTCATCGTGCCCTGTCACTTGCCAGCGCGAACGGCTTTTTCGTCGTCTTCGCGGTAGCGGCGGTCGGCGCACCCAGAGACCCAGCCCTTGCGTTCGACTTCGCGCGCAGCGCTGGCGTCGTTGAGCTTGGTGTTGCGTCCGTTCCAGTCGGCAACGCGGGCGTCCAGGGCCTGGGCCTTGGCGTTGTAGTCGCGCACGGCGCCCTCGGCACCGGTGCTCAGTGCGGTCCTCTCGACGTCCAGGCTCTTGCGCATGGCTTCAATGGCATCACGCTCGGTATTGATCTCGCCACGCTTTCGTTCCCAGCGCGGCGTGCCCACCCGTTTGTCATCGTTGTGTTCGGCGGCGGCGGCGTTCCAGGTCTCCACGCGGGTGCTGTAGGCCTTCATGCGCACGCCGAGTTCTTCAATCTTCGCTTTCCAGCTGCCAATGGCGTCGCGGTCAGCGCGCAGCGCCTGCTGGTCGGTGGCGATGCCTTCCTTGTCCTTGTCGAGCGCCACGCGGTCGGCGTCGAGCTGGCCCAGTCGCGTGCGGATGGACTCTTCTTGCTGCAGACAGGCGCGCAGTTCGTCGCGCGACAGCAGCGGCCCTGCGTTGCCCGCGTTGCCACCCAGGGACAGGGTCTTGCCGTCGGCATTGGCAGCCGCAGCAGGTTTGGCCGCCGGCTTGGCGGCAGGCTTGGTGGCAGCGGGTTTGGCCGCCGGCTTGGTGGCCGCAGGCGTTTGCGCCAGGGCCGGGGTGCCGATCAGGGGCAGCGCCAGCGCAAGTGCCAGCAACGCGGAATTCACCTTCATCTTCAACCTCAAACGGATGGTGCCGGGCCATGCCGGCAAGGGCCCGAATGATGCCATCCCTGAACGGCGCCGGCACTGTGGCACAGTGTCCGGCTTTTCAGCCCAGCCTCGCCCCCATGCCCCTTGCCCCCCTGCCGCCCGCCGCCCACTGCCCTTGCAGCGCCCCTGTCATGGGGCGCAAAGTGGCCACCAGGAATGTGGGCGGAGCCCGCTGATGGCGATCAAGGCCACCATCTACAAGGCGGCGCTGCAGATCTCGGACATGGACCGGGGCTTGTACGCCGACCACGCCCTGACGCTGGCCATGCAGCCATCAGAAACTGAAGAACGCCTGATGGTGCGCTTGCTGGCATTTGCCCTGCAGGTGCCCGCCAGTGACCACGGCGGTGCGCTGGTGCAGGCGCGCGGGCTGGCGGACGCCGAAGAGCCCGACTTGTGGCACAAGGACCTCACGGGGCAGATCAAGCACTGGATTGAGTTTGGCCAGCCCGATGACCGCCGCCTGGCCAAGGCCTGCGGCCGCTCTGACCGCGTCACGCTCTATTGCTACGGCAGCGCCAGCCACATCTGGTGGGCGGCCGTGCAGCCCAAGGTGGCTCGCCTGGCCAACCTGGCCGTGTGGCAGATTCCGGCCGAAGAGAGCCAGGCCTTGGCCAAGTTGGCGCAACGCTCGATGCAACTGCAGGTGACCGTGCAAGACGGTCATTTGTGGGTCAGCACCGACCACGGCAACGTTGAAATCCAGCCGCTGGCGCTGAAGTCTGCGCAAGCATGAAGCCCCCCATGACACTGCCCCGCACCCGTCGTCGCCCCCACCGCTGGCTGCCCTTCTTTCTTGCCGGCTTGCTGGCCGCCCCCATTGCCATGTCACAGACACCCACACCCACACCCGCATCAGCGCCCGCCACCGCAGCGCCAGACCCCTACCTGTGGCTGGAAGACGTGCAAGGTGACCGCGCGCTGGCCTGGGTGCGCGAACGCAATGCCCAGTCCGAAGGCGTTTTGCAGGCACAGCCCGGCTTTGACGCCCGGCGCACCGCCATCCGTGAAGTACTGGACTCCCGCGACCAGATCCCCTACGTCACCCGGCGCGGTGACTGGCTCTACAACTTCTGGCGTGACGCCGACAACCCCCGTGGCCTGTGGCGCCGCACCACGCTGGCCGAGTACCGCAAGACCAAGCCGGTGTGGGACACCGTCATTGACCTCGACGCGCTGGGCAAGGCCGAAAAAGAGAACTGGGTCTGGGGCGGCGCCGACTGCCTGGGGCCCAGCTACCAGCGCTGCCTGGTGTCGCTGTCGCGTGGCGGCGCCGACGCCAAGGTGGTGCGTGAATTCGACGCCGTCAGCAAGCGCTTCATCGATGGCGGTTTTTCCTTGCCCGAGGCCAAGAGCGACACAACCTGGGTCGACGCCGACACGCTGCTGGTTGCCACGGACTTTGGCGCCGGATCGCTCACCGATTCGGGCTACCCGCGCACCGTCAAACGCTGGCGCCGTGGCCAGCCGCTGGCCGATGCGTCCACCGTGTACGAGGCCGAGCGCGGCGACGTGTCGGTGTTCATGCTGGTGGACCACACGCCGGGATTCGAGCGCACGGTGGTGGGCCGCTCACTGAGCTTTTACACAACGGCCGAGTTCTTGCTGGTGGATGGCAAACCGGTGTTCATAGACAAACCCGCAGACGCCAAGCTGATGTTCTGGCGTGAACGGGTGCTGCTGGAACTGCGCAGCGATTGGGCCGTGGCCGGCAAGACCTGGCCGCGCGGCGCGTTGCTGGTGGGTGACGCAGCCGCCTACCTGTCGGGCGGGCGTGAATTCACCGCACTCTTTACCCCCACGGCCACACGCTCGCTGGAAGCCTTTACCGCCACCCGCAGCACGCTCGTGCTGAACGTGCTCGACAACGTCGCCAGCCGGCTTGAAGAGTGGAAACCCACCGCCCGGGGCTGGCAGCGCCGCGAGGTCAAGGCGCCGCACCCTGGCAAGCTTTCGGTGAGTGCGCTGCACGACCCCGAGTTGCCCAGCGACCCCCTGGCCGAGGCCTATTGGCTGAACGCGGCTGACTTTTTGCAGCCCGATTCGCTGCAACTGGGCCGCACCGGCAGCGACGAGCGCGAGCTGCTCAAGTCACGCCCCGGCTTTTTTGACGCCACCGGCCAACGCGCCGAGCAGCGTTTTGCCACCAGCAAAGACGGCACGCGTGTGCCCTACTTCGTGGTCTGGCCCCGGGGCGCCACGGCCAACGGCAAGAACCCCACGCTGCTGTACGGCTACGGCGGCTTCGAGGTGCCACTGACACCTTGGTACAGCGGCATCATCGGCCGCACCTGGACCACCCAGGGCGGCGTCTTCGTGGTGGCCAACATCCGCGGCGGCGGTGAGTTTGGGCCCGGCTGGCACCAGGCAGCCATCCTGGCAAACAAGCAAAAAAGCTACGACGACTTTGCCGCCGTGGCCGAAGACCTGATTTCCAACAAGATCACATCGCCGGCCCACCTGGGCATGGAAGGCGGCAGCAACGGTGGGCTGCTGGTGGGCGCAGTGATGCTGCAGCGGCCCGAGCTCTTCAACGCCGTGGTGTGCCAGGTGCCACTGCTGGACATGCAGCGTTACCACAAGCTGCTGGCGGGCAATAGCTGGATGGCCGAATACGGCAACCCCGACAAGGCGCAAGACTGGGCCTACATCCGCAGGTACAGCCCGTACCAGAACGTCAAGCCGCCGAGCGACGGCCAAGCCAAGCTGCCCAAGGTGCTGTTCGTGACCAGCACCCGCGACGACCGTGTCCACCCCGGCCACGCCCGCAAGATGGCCGCGCGCATGATTGAACAAGGCCACCCGCTGCTGTACTGGGAAAACATTGAAGGCGGCCACGGCGGCGCTGCTGACAACGGCCAGCGCGCGCAGATGCAGGCGCTGGAATACACCTTCTTGTGGCAGCAACTCGGCGGCCGTTGAACCCAGCCTGACAGCACGCCGCCCATGCTGAACTGGATAGACGACAGCACCGCGCTGCCGCCCGCCAGCACGGCCCTGGGGCCCGACACAGACGCGCCGGGCCTCGTGGCGGCCGGCGGCCGTGTCACACCCGAGCGGCTGCTGGAAGCCTACAGCCAGGGCATCTTTCCCTGGTACAGCGCTGGCCAGCCTGTGCTGTGGTGGAGCCCCGACCCGCGCATGGTGCTGCCCGTGGCCGGCTTTCGGGTTTCTCATTCGCTGCACAAGACGCTGCGCCGCTTTCTGCGCACGCCTGGGTGCACGGTGCGATTTGACAGCGCGTTTGAACAAGTCATGCACGCCTGTGCCACCACGGCACGCGAAGGGCAGGACGGCACCTGGATCGTGCCGGCCATGGTGGACGCCTACACCGCCTGGCACGAGACCGGCTACGTGCACAGCGTCGAGACCTGGGTGGACGGCCACCTGGTGGGTGGCCTGTACTTCGTGGCCATCGGCGGCATGTGTTTTGGCGAATCGATGTTTGCGCACCGCACCGACGCGTCCAAGATTGCCCTGGCCGCGCTGGTGGCTGCCTGCCGCGCGCGTGGCGTGGCGCTGATCGATTGCCAGCAGAACACCCGCCACCTGGCCAGCCTGGGTGCGCACGAGATGCCACGCGACGCCTTTTTGGCCCATGTGCAGCAAGCCGTGCGGCTGCAGCCCCCTGCCGATTGGACCTATGATGAATCGGCCTGGGCCCTGCTGCAGCGGCCCGCCAACACCGCCCAACCCGCCCACCCTGACGCCCCGACGCCGCCCCGGTGACCCACCCCAAGGAACTGCCACTGCGCTCGTTGCAGTTTTATGCAACAGCGCCCTACCCGTGCAGCTACCTGCCCGACAGGCAGGCACGCTCGCAGGTGGCCACGCCCAGCCACCTGATCCAGGCCGACACCTATTCGGGCCTGGTGGCCAACGGCTTCAGGCGCAGCGGCATGTTCACCTACCG
>CAZUKT010000044.1:0-10479 GCA_964620975.1 uncultured Rubrivivax sp.
CTTCGTGGCGCTGGTGGCGCTGGCCGACCGCGTGAGCGCCGGTTTGCGCAAGTCGCTGGGTTGAAGCTAGGTTGAACCCGATGGACCCGCGCCGCGCCGCCAACCTGCCCTACAAGCTGCCCCCGCCGCTGTTCAACGCACGCTGCAGGGCCTGCTGGTTCACCGCCGCGCTGGCGCTGCTGGTGGTGGCCAGCTTCTGGAGCCTGGACCTGCAATGGGCGCAGTTCCTGTCGCTGGACGCGGCGCGCAGCATGGGGCGCTTCGGCGCCGAATTCTTCCCGCCCGACACCTCAACCGAGTTCCTTCGCAAGGTGGCCGTGGGCACCTGGGAAACGCTGGCGATGTCGGCGCTGGGCACCGTGCTGGCCGCCGCAGGCGGGCTGCTGCTGGCGCTGCCGGCCAGCCGTCTGCACGCCGAAGATACCGCCCCCGGACGCAGTGCCACACGGCTGCTGCTGAACGCGCTGCGCGCCATACCAGAACTGGTGTGGGCCGGCTTGCTGCTCATCGCCGCCGGGCTCGGGCCCTTCACCGGCACGCTCGCGCTGGCCTTGCACACCACGGGCGTGCTGGGGCGCCTGTTTGCCGAAGCGCTGGAAAACGCCCCTCCCGGCCCGGCTGCGGCGCTGCGTGCGCAGGGTGTGCGCAAGACGGCCATCTTCCTGTACGCCACGCTGCCCCAGGTGCTGCCACAACTGCTGAGCTACACCCTGTACCGCTGGGAAAACAACATCCGCGCTGCGGCGGTGCTGGGCGTGGTGGGCGCCGGCGGCTTGGGGCAACTGCTGGCCTTTCACATGGGCCTCTTCCACATGGGCAAGACGGCCACGGTGCTGGGCGCCATGCTGCTGCTGGTGGCGCTGGTGGATGCATCGAGTTACGGCGCGCGGCGCCTGATGACACGTTAGCCAGCGCGCTGCACTGTGTATCGTCAAGCCATGGCCACGAGCATCGATTTCTTCGACACACGGTTTGCGCAGCAGGCGCAGCAGGCGCAGCAGGGCACGGGGCCACTCAACCCTTTCGAAAGTCTGGCGCTCCCCTACCTGCGCGGCGAGGTGTTGGACCTGGGCTGCGGCCTGGGCAACCTTTCGTTTGAGGCTGCGGCACGGGGTTGCCGCGTCACGGCGCTGGACGGCAGCCCTGTGGCGGTGGACCACATGCGCCGCCGCGCAGCCGCTGAAGCCTTGCCTGTGTTGGCCGCAGGGGCCGACCTGCGGCATTACCGCATCGAACACGACTACGACGCGGTGGTGGCCATCGGGCTGCTGATGTTCCTTGACTGCACCACCGCCTTGCGCCTGCTGGCCGACCTGATGCACCACGTGCGCCCGGGCGGCCACGCCGTCGTCAACGTGCTGGTACAAGGCACCACCTACCTGGACATGTTCGATCCCGAAGGCCACTGCCTGCTGGCGCCCGACGCACTGCGCGCCCACTTCAGCGGCTGGCACATCGTGCACGACGAGCACCACGAATTTGATGCGCCGGGTGGCACAAAGAAGTGTTTCGCCACCGTCATCGCCCGCAAGCCAGCGGTCACGCGGCCGGCCGTGTAAGGTCCAGCCCCTGCCAACCGACGCCACGCCATGCCCACCCGTTTGACTCTGCGCCCGCACGCGCACCTGTGCCTGTGAACCCTGCCTTGAGCGTCGGCCAGGCGTGGGGCGTGCTTGCCTTGGCCATCGTGCTTGAAGTGGCCGGCACCACGTGCATGCGGCTGAGCGAAGGCTTTTCCAGGCTCACGCCATCGGTGTTGATCTTTGTGTTCTACGCGGCCTCGTTCGCGCTCAACACGCTCATCATCCGCACGCTGGGTCTGAGCGTGGTGTATGCGGTGTGGTCGGGTGTGGGCACCGTGCTCACGGCCCTGATCGGCTACCTCTACTTCAAGGAGCCGGCCACCGCGCTGAAGATGGGCAGTGCCGGACTCATCGTCATCGGTGTGTTCGGGCTGCACGCAGCGTCGCGCGCGCCAGCCTGAGACAAGTGCGCCGCATGCACGCCAACAACGAGCTCTCCATTCGCCGCTACCGGCGCCACGCAGCGGGTTACGACGCGTCGGCGCAGCGCACCATGCCGCTGCGCTTGCGTGCCATCACGCTGCTTCAGTTGCAGCCCGGCCAAGTGGTGCTGGACGTGGGCGCCGGCACCGGCCTGAGCTACGCCCCGTTGCTGCAGGCCGTGGGGCCGAGCGGGCGCGTGCTGGCCTTTGAGCAAAGCCCCGAGATGTTTGCCTTGGCGCAGGCACGGGTGCAAGAGGCGGCCTGGCCCAACGTCTGGCAGCGCTGTGAGCCCGCCGAGACCGTGCTGCTGCCGCAGCCCGCCGACGCGGCGCTCTTGAACTACGTGCACGACATCACCCGCACACCCCAGGCCGTGCACAACGTGCTGCGGCAGTTGCGCCCTGGCGCCCGCGTGGCCCTGGCGGGCATGAAGTTCTTCCCATGGTGGACCGGGCCACTCAATGTGCTGGCCTGGATGAAGAACCGCCCCTACAACGCCAAGGCGGCTGACTTGTGGCGGCCTTGGGCCCTGGTGGCAAACCACCTCGAGCGCTTTGAGTGGCGTGCCACGCAAGGCGGCATGGGCTACATCGCCTGCGGCGTCTTCAAAGGACAGGCCGCATGAACGTGGCCGCCACCCAGCCTTGTTTTGGCCGTGCACTGCAGGCGCGCTACGCCCAGGTGCGGGCGCAGACGCTGGCGCTGGCCGCGCCGCTGAGCGAAGCCGACTGCCAGGTGCAGTCCATGCCCGACGCCAGCCCGGTCAAGTGGCACCTGGCCCACGTGAGCTGGTTCTTCGAGACCTTTGTGCTGGCGCCGCATGTGCCGCACTTCAAGCCCTACAACGCGGCTTTTCGGGTGCTCTTCAACAGCTACTACCACGGCGTGGGCGAACAGCACCCACGGGCCCAGCGCGGCCTGGTCACGCGGCCGGGCCTGCAAGACGTGCTGGCCTACCGCGCTTGTGTGGACACCCAGATGGCCGATCTGCTGCAGGCGCCGCCCAGCGCCGAACTGGCGGCGCTGGTGGAACTGGGCCTTCAGCACGAGCAGCAGCACCAGGAATTGATCCTTACCGACGTGCTGCATCTGCTGTCGTGCAACCCATCGGCGCCGGTGTACCAGGCCCGCTGGCCACTGGCCGCCGTGGCGCCGCTTTCGCTGCGATGGACGGCGCTCGACGGTGGCCTCGTAGAGGTGGGCCATGGTGGCGAAGGTTTTGCCTTCGACAACGAGACACCACGCCACCGCCAATGGCTGCAACCCTATGCCCTGGCCAACCGCCTGGTGACACACGGCGAATGGGCCGCTTTCATGGCCGACGGTGGCTACACAAGCCCCCGCTGGTGGGCATCCGCCGGCTGGGATTGGCTGCATGCACAACAAGTGCAGGCGCCGCTGTATTGGCGCCGCAGCGCCGGCGGCGGCAGCAACCCAGCGGACTGGCACTGTTTCACGCTGCACGGCCTGGTGCCCATGGACACCGGCACGCCCGTCACCCACGTCAGTTGGTTCGAAGCCGACGCCTTTGCGCGCTGGTGGTCGGCCCAACACCCGGATCAGCCGGCCACGCGGCTGCCCACCGAAGCCGAATGGGAACACGCTGCCGAACGTTTTGCGGCCCAGGCGCTGGCATCGGGCAACTTCCTGGAGTCGGGTGCGCTGCACCCCATGCCATTGGCAGCAGCGCCAAGCGCAGGGCCGGCGCAGATGCTGGGCGACGTGTGGGAGTGGACCGCCAGCAACTACCTGCCCTACCCCGGCTTCAAGGCCTGGGGCGGCGCCGTGGGCGAATACAACGCCAAGTTCATGGTCAACCAGATGGTGTTGCGCGGGGGCTCGTGCGCCACGCCCCGCAGCCACATCCGCAGCAGCTACCGCAACTTCTTTCCCACCGACACGCGCTGGCAATTCAATGGGCTGCGGCTGGCCCGGGACGCCGCATGATGCTGCCGACAACGACCGACCGCACGCGCATTGGCCTGCTCTTCAGCTACGACTGGGACACGCTGGGCTTTGACCGCCTGCAAGACGGCTTTGCCTATGACGAAGCCGGATTCGACCTGTTCTCGTTTCCCAGCAACGCACGGCTCATCGGCTTTGACCTTGACCGTTTTGCCGAGCGCCAGGCCCGGCGCGGCCGCCAGCGCGGCTGGGCGGGCGTGGTGTCGCACCATGAGCAGTTCGGTGCCTTGGCCGCCGCGCTGGTGGCCGAGCGCATGGGCCTGCCCGGCACGCCCGTGGACGCCATCCTGGCCTGCCAGCACAAGCTGCATGCCCGGCGCGTGCTGGCCCAGGTGTGCCCCGAAGCCAGCATCGGCTTTGCCGCACTTGACGCCCACTACGGCGGTGCCGTGCCTGACGGGCTGCTCTACCCGGCCTACGTCAAACCCGTGAAGGCGGCGTTTTCGGTGCTGGCGCGGCGCGTCGAAAACCAGGCCCAGCTCTTCAATCACACCCGCTTTGGCCGCCGCGAGCTGTGGGTCATACGGCGCCTGGTGGAGCCCTTTGAGCGCATCGCACGTGCGCGCCTGCCGCAGGCCGGCACGGCACACCGGCTGATGCTGGAAGAACCCATGCAGGCCGCGCAATACAACCTGGACGGCTGGGTCTTCAACGGGCAGGCGCATGCCCTGGGTGTGGTGGACGCGGTGATGTACCCCGGCACGCAGGCCTTCATGCGCTGGGAGCACCCCAGCCGCGTGGCGGCGGCCGTGCAGCAGCAAGCGCTGGCCGTGGCGCAGCGCTTCTTGGCGGCCGTGGGCTTTACGCACGGCATGTTCAACATGGAGTTCTTTCACGACGCGGCCAGCGGGCGCCTGTCGGTGATCGAATTCAACCCGCGCCTGGCTTCGCAGTTTTCAGACCTGTACCGGCGTGTGCACGGGCTCGACCCACACGCCATGTCGCTGGCACTGGCGCTGGGGCGCGACCCTGCGCTGCTGCCGCGAACGGTGCCCACGGCGGGTGCGGCGGCCAGCCTCGTCTACCGCGCGTTCACACCCGGCAGCGCGCCAGCCATGCCCAGTTCGGCCCAGCAGGCGGCGCTGCGGCGGCGCTTTCCAGAGGCCCTGCTCTTCATGTACCCCAAGGCCGGCCATGCGCTGGACCGAGACTTCAAGTGGCTGGGCAACCACCGCTACGGCATCGTGCACCTGCAAGGCCGTGACGAAACGCAGTTGCGCCAGCGTGCCGAAGAGGCCAGCGCCTTGCTGGGCTGGCCCGCGCCGTATGCCGAGTGCCTGAGCGTGGTGCACCCAGACGCGGTGCCAGGCGCACAACCATCTTTCAGCTCTGGAGACTGACACCTTGACCACCCTGCCGCACACGCCCCCATCACACCCCCGCACGCCCACCGCCGGCCGCTTGCTGCGTCGCCTGGCCCTGCTTGTGCTGGCCCCGCTGATGCTGGCACTGGCCGGCTGCAGCGCCATGCTGGCGCAGAACCCTTCTGGCCCGCTCAAGCCGGTGCGCGCGGTGCCCATCGGTGAAGACGCCCACGTGATGCTGGACGGGCACGACGTGGTGGCCTATTTCACCCAGGGCCGCCACGCCATGGGCACGGTGCAGCACAAGAGCCTGCACCAGGGTGTGAGCTTCTACTTTGCCAGCGCCGAGCACAAGGCGCTGTTTGACGCTGCGCCCGCACGCTTTGTGCCGCAGTTTGGCGGTTTCTGCGCCGGCGGCATCGTCTACGCCATACCCTGGGGCGGCGACGCCAACACCTGGCTCATTGACGACGGCAAGCTCTACATCTTTGGCGGCGCTGGCTCGCGCGCCGCGTTTGAGCTCGACCGCAAGGCCAACCTGGCGTTGGCCCACAAGTACTGGCAAGAAGAAGTGGCCGGCAGCAACAGCTTTGTGCAGCGCAGTTGGCGGCTCATCTTCAGGGTGCCGCACTACAAGAGTGGCGCCGAACTGGACCGTCTGGTCAAGGAAGCGGCGGCCAAGAAAACCTGACGCAAGCGCCAGGCCGGCCGCGCTGCGGCGGCGTCAACGCGCGGCGCGTGCTTTCACGCTGGCGGCCACGGCCTCGGCCAGCCGCCACAACAGCATGCGGTGCGCGGCCACGATGGCGTCCACGTCGGTGCCGTTGACGGGGGCGCTGAGTGTCTCGACACGGATGACCGGTGCACCAGGCGCAGGGCCTGCAGGTGCGGGGGACGCAGCCCCTGGCGCCGCCAGGGTCCAGCGCACCTGCAACTGCACCTGGTTTCGCGCCGCATTGGTCTGCAGCGCCAGCACATCCACGCGCAACTGCTGCACCACCACCAAGCCAGCCGGCAACGGCGCCACCCAGACCTGGGCCGGGCCCAGCAGCGTGGCCAGGTCTTGCCGCAGCAGACGCGGCACGGCGTCGCGCAGGGGCTCGGCCCAACGGTGGCCCGGCAAGGCCTGCAGGCCGGACTGGCCCTGCTCGACGAGGATGGCGTCACGCTCCAGCACCTCGGGCAGCGTCACGGGCTGCAGCAATTGCAGCACGGGGCCACCCGTTTGCGGTGGCAAGGCGTGCAACAACACCAACGCGCCCGGCACTGGCGGCGTGGCGCGCAACTGGTAGAGCTGGGGTGGGGCCGACGTGCTGGCGCAGCCCACCAGCAGCGTGGGGGCGGCGGCAATGGCCGCCATCACCATTGCGACGCCTGGCTGCCAGGCAGCGGGCGGCTCAAGGTGTGCGGGTGTGCTCATGGTGTGCCCTCCTTGCCGCGAATCAAGGATTGCGGTTGTTGTTCGATCTGTTCGGCCAGCCCCCGCACGGCACGCGCCGCACGCGACACATCACCCAAGGCACGCTGAAGGCTTTGGGCGTTGGCCGATTCGTCACTGGTGGCCGCACGCAAGGCGGCTGCGCTGCGGCCCAGCTCTTCAGCCGCTTGTTGCACGCTGTTCATCAGTGCCGAGCCCGGGCTCAAGGCGGCGTCAAGGCGGCTGCCGGCAGCGCCCACGCGGTCGGCAGCGCCACCCACACGGTCAGCCGCCGTGCCCACGCGGGTGGACGCGTCGCCCGCCTGGCGCAGCGTGCCTTGCGCCGCAGCGGCCAAGGCCGGCACACGCTGGTCCAGCTGTTTGGCCAGCCGCGCCAGTGAAGCCGACGCCTGTGCCAGCTCGGCCAGCGTCTGCTTGACTTCGGGCCCCGCCACCAGGCCACGCGCGGCCGCCAGCGTGGCGCCCAGGTCTTGGGTCATCTGCGTCAGGTCCACGCGGTCGAGCTGGTCTTGCAGGCTCTGAAAACGCGTGCGCGTGGTGGGGATGCGCACCAGGCCTTGTGCGTCGCGCAGCGCAGCCTGGCCACCCGCACGCAAGTCCAGGTCCACATACAGCTGGCCGGTCAGCAGGCTGTGCGTGGCCAGTTGCGCCGAAAGGCCTTGCTGCACCAGCGCGGGCAGCGCTTCGCCTTCACCGGGGCCGCGAATGGCCTGCAATTGATCACGTTCAAACTGCGCCACCACGGGCACGGCAAAACTGCCCTGGGCAAAGGCCACGCCAATGCTTTGCACACGGCCCACACGCACGCCCCTGAACACCACCGGCGAGCCCGCCTGCAGGCCATACACCGAACCGCTGAACTGCATGACGGCCTGTTCGCTGGCCTTGAAGGCCTGCACACCAAACACCACCACCACGGCAGCGCTGAGCAGCGCCAGGCCCAGCAGCGCAAAGATGCCAATGCGCAGCGCTGAAGGCCGCGGCGTCATGCGTGCACCTCGGGCGGCGCGGCGGCGCCGGCTTCATCAATGCGGCCACGCTGCAAGAAGCTGCGCACACGCGGCGGGCCGTGCTGCAGCAGGGCTTGGGGTGCATCCAGTGCGGTCATGGTCTTTTCCGTCTCGTCCAGGAACAGCACGCGGTCGGCCACCGCAAAGACGCTGTCGATTTCATGCGTGACCATCACCACGGTGGTGCCCAGGTGGTCACGCAGTTGCAGTATCAGGCCGTCCAGCCGGGTGGCGTTGACCGGGTCCAGGCCCGAGCCCGGTTCGTCCAGAAACAGCAGCGGCGGGTCCAGCGCCAGCGCGCGGGCCAGCGCCGCGCGTTTGCGCATGCCACCGCTCAGTTCAGCCGGCATCAGGTCAAAGGCACCGTCCAGCCCCACCAACGCCAGCTTCAGCCGCGCCTGCTGCTCACGTGCTGCCCGGGGCATGGGCGTGAACAGGCGCATGGGCAGCATCAGGTTTTCACCCACCGTCATGGCGCTCCACAGCGCGCCGGCCTGGAACATCACGCCAAAGCGGCGGCGCAGGCGCTGCAACGCGTCTTCGTCGCCGCTGTACAGATCCTGGCCTTCAATCAGCACCCGGCCCACTGCGGGTGGCTTGAGGCCGATCAGGTCACGCAGCAGGCTGCTCTTGCCGCTGCCACTGGCGCCAAGGATCACAAAGACTTCGCTGCGTGCGACCTCGAAGCTGATGCCTTGCAAGACGAGGTGCGCACCGTGTGACACGGTGAGCGACTGCGCTTGCACGATGGGCTGGGTGTCGGGCCTGGCCACGGTGTCAGAACCCCAGGCTCTGCAGCAAGATGGTGGTGATGGAGGCCGCCGCAATGATCCACACCAGGCCCTTGACCACGGCGCGCGTGGTGGCCTGGCCCACGGCTTGCGCGTCGCGGCCGGCGTGCAGGCCTTCGCGGCAGCCGGCCAGGGCCAACAAGGCCGCGTACAGGGTGCACTTGGCCACGCCAATCCACAAGTGCGTCCAGGTCAGGGCGTTGAGACACTTGTGCAGGTACTCGGCCGCCGGCAAGCCGTAGGCCAGCACGGCAGGAATGAGCCCCGCCAACACGCCCACCAGGCTGGCGTAGGCCATCACCAGCGGCGCCACCAGCACCAGCGCAAGCAAGCGTGGCATGACGAGGTAGTCAATGGGGTCCACGCCCAGCACACGCAGCGCATCAATCTCTTCACCGGCTTTCATGGTGGCCAGCTGCGCGGCAAAAGCAGCGCCCACGCGGCCGGCCAGGATCATGCCGGTCATGAGCCCGGCCAGTTCACGCACCATGCCCACGGTCACGATGTCGGCGATGTAGGCCTGCGCACCCAGCTTGTCGAGCTGTGCACCGCCCATGTAGGCCAGCATCAGGCCGATGAGAAAGCAGGTCAACGAGACGATGGGAATGGACAGCGGGCCGGTCTGGTCCACCTGCTGCCAGAAATCGGCCCAGCGCATGGCGCTCTTGCCACGCAGCAAGCGCAGGGCGCCAAGCATGACCTCACCAAAAAACGCGATGGTGCGCAGCGCTTCAGTGCCCGAGCGCTGCACCTGCAGGCCCAGCCTTTCAATGGCACCGGGCGGGCGCACGCGGGCGGTGGCCACGTCGCCGGGCTGCGGCAAGGCCAAGGCCAGCACACCGCGCACGTCTTGCGGCAAGGCGTCCAGATGCATGGCCATGCCCAGCCGTGCCAGCGGCGCCAGGCGCTCGCGCAGCGCCGCAGTGAGCCCGCCGTCCCAGGCGCTCAGGGCCTGGCCGTCCACCGTCAGGGCTGCGCCTGTGGCTTGGGCCACGGCGGGCGGCGGCAGGCTCAAGCCGGCTGCAGCGGCACCGCGCCAATCGCCCGCCAAGCGCAAGGCCCAGCCGTCACCCAGGCGCTGCCACTCTTGGCTCGGATGGCTCGGGTGGCCCGGGCCGCTGGTGGGGCTGGCGTCGATGGGCGCTGGTGGTGGGTTCATGGGGCTGGGCTGCAGGCGCGCACTGTAAAGCGTGGCGCCGCGTAGCATGGTCGTAAGAAGCGCTGTGTTCTCTCGACCTCTGCATCACAACCGGCGGTGAGTACCGCCCTGCCCTTGCCAACAGGAGCCCCCAAATGCCTACCCACCACACGCTGACGCGCCGCCAGACCCTGGCCGCCCTGCTGGCACTGGCCAGTGCCGGCGCCGTGACACGGGCCCACGCCCAGGGCACCGCCTTTGACCACAGCCACGCAGGCTGGTCGGCCCTGCTGAAAAAACATGTGGTGGTGCAAGGGGGCGGCCGGGCGTCACAGGTTCGCTACGCCGGCATGGCCACCGACCGTGCCGCGTTGAAGGCCTACACCGACGCCTTGTCGGCCGTGGGCGCGGCCACCTTTGACGCCTTCAGCAAACCCCAGCAGATGGCGTTTTTGATCAACGCCTACAACGCCTTCACGGTGGAACTGATCCTGACGCGCTACCCCAAGCTGGCTTCCATCAAGGACCTGGGCAGCTTCCTGCAAAGCCCGTGGAAACCCAAGTGGGTGCCGCTGCTGGGCGACAAGGTGTCGCTGGACGACATAGAACACCAGATGCTGCGCAAGCGCGGCCGTTACGACGACCCGCGTGTGCACTTTGCCGTCAACTGCGCCAGCATCGGTTGCCCGGCCCTGCGGGAAGAGGCCTTTGTGCCCGACCGGCTGGACATGCAGCTCGACGAGCAGACCACGCGCTTCTTGAGCGACCGCACCCGCAACCGTTTGAACACCGCCAATAGCACGCTCGAGGTGTCACAGATCTTTGAC
>CAZUKT010000044.1:10489-15239 GCA_964620975.1 uncultured Rubrivivax sp.
GCCGGCACGCCAATGCCTTGGCCGATGCGCCGGCAGACCGCGAGCGTGTGCGCGTCGGCCAGTTGGAAATCAACTTTCTCGATTACGACTGGAAGCTCAACGCCGCTTGATTTCGGCGCGGCGGTTGCGCGCCCAGGCTTCTTCGTTGCTGCGTGCCACGGCCGGGCGTGTGTCGCCAAAGCTCACGGCTTCAAGCTGTGTGTTGGCCGCGCCCAGCAGCACCAGCGCCTTGACCACGGCGTGGGCGCGCTTTTGGCCCAGCGCCAGGTTGTATTCGGTGCTGCCACGTTCGTCGGCATGGCCTTCAACCACCAGTTCAAGGCTGCGGTCGGCCACCAGCGCCTGGGCGTGGCCGTCCAGCAGAGGCTTGAATTCGTCCCGGATGTCGAAATGGTCGAAGTCGAAGTACAGGGTTTGCGACAAAGCCCCCGCCAGCGCGGGCGACGGCCGCGTGGCCGCTGCGGCGGCGGACCCATTCAGGCCCGCTGCCGCTGCTGGCGTGCTGGCAAAACTGGCGCCGGCTGCGGTTTGCCCCGCGGCCAGCGCACGCGGGCCTGACCCAGCCCCGGCAGCCGCAGCACCTGCAGGCGCGGCGCCCTGGGGCCGCCCCGCTGCAGGCCTTGCCGGTGTGGCGGCTGCGGCGGCAGCGGCCTGCGCAGCCTCTGGCGTGGCCCACACGGTGGCATTGGAGGTGCGGGTGACCACGCGTGCGCTGCCGTCGCCGTCGCCGTCAACGGCGGGGGCGGAAGCGCAGCCGGCCAGGCCCAGGCACAGCCACAAGCCGGCGCATGCCAAACGCATGGGGCGTGGTCGGCCCGTAGAGCGGGCGGGGTGCAAGCCAGCCTTCATGAAGAACCTCCTGCCAGCGGCCGTGTGCGGTGGCCCGCTGCCCGTGTAGTGAATGGCGCCGCCACGCAGCGCCCAGGGCAAAGCATAGCGGCGGCAGGCCTGTGGCAGGCATCCCCCAAAACCACAATGATCACCAAGGCGGTGGGTGAGCCGGGTGCGGCAGAGGCGCCAGTTGCGCACGATGCGCAGACCGAGGGTGCTGCGCCGGGGCGGCACGCTGCCGGCCGAGGCGCCGGCCGCACGTGCCGGGCTACTTCACCTCGGTGCTGATGCTCAGCTTGACGCCCGAGGCCACGACACCCATGGGTGCGCTCACGCCTTCCAGGTCGCCAGGCTGGGCCATGGCCTGGCCCGACTTGGTGACGCGCGCGCCCACCACCACCTGGCTGGCGCCAGACAGCCGCGCCGCTGGCGACATGGCCAGGCTGTCGTCAAGCGTGAAGCTGATTGGCAGGTCTTTGACCTGCTTGCGCACCAGCGCCAGGGGCATGCGCGAGCCGGTGGCCGCACGTGCGTAGATGAACACGGCGTCTTCGGGCGAAACGCGGGCACGCATGGCGGGGCTCATGTCCACGGTGCCCGTGATGCGCGCCGGTGGGCCGGCGGCTGGCGCGGGCTCGACTGGGGCAGCAGGGGGCTGGGGCGCAGTGCCCATGGCTGCGGCCATGGGACCGGCCGGGCCAGAGCCAGAGCCAGAGCCAGAGCCAGGCCCCGCGTTGGCCGAAGCTGGCAGTTTGCCGCGCTCACGTGCTTCAGCGGCGCCGCTTAGCGCCATCTGCACCATGGGGTTGTCGGCCGGGCCGACCTGGATCGCACGGTCCCAGTAGGACACGGCCTTGGCAAAGTCAGACCGGTTAAAGGCCGCCGTGCCCGCCAGCACCAGTGCCTTGATGTGCGCGGGATCAATCTGCAGCGCACGGTCGATGAGCTTGAGCGGCTCGCCCTCAAGCGTGCGGCCGTTCTTGACGGCCAGCGCGTCGGCAAAGTCAGCCAGGATGCCGGCGTCGGTGGGACGCAGCTTGGCAGCCTTGGCCAGCGCGGCCAATGATTCTTCGGCACGGCCCATGGCAGCGTAAGAGCGGCCCAGCATGGCCCAGCCTTCGGCGTCTTCGGGGTTGGCCTGCAAGCGCTCGGCCAGCTTCTGCACCAGCCCGGCCATCTGCTGGCTGCCCATCTCGTGTGAGGCGTTCTGGCCGCTGCCGCCATCGGCAGCAGACTGCATGGGCGCTTGGTTGACAGCGTCGGGCGAACCGGTAAGCGCGTAGCCGCCCGCGGCCACCGCCAGCGCCACGGCACCGAGCAGGGCCCAGGTTTGCACTCCGGCGCGGCGCGTGGGGGCGGCCGCAGCGTGTGCCGGCGCGTTGGCTGCCGGCGCAGCGTGCGCGTTGTCGGCGGCATGCACCATCAGGTCGAGCAACTGGCGCTCAAGCGGCGCACGCGCTTCGTCGTAGCGGGCCTGGTCGAGTGCACCAGACTTGTGGCGGGTACTCAGTTGCTTGAGCTGCTTTTGCAGCGATTGAACAGATTGGGTCATGGGCTTCAGGGTGCAGGCCGGGCCGGGGCCGCAGCGGAGGCCGTGTCGTCGGCCAGGTCCAGGTCATCGGGCTCAAAACTCTCGTCGGGCAAGCGGGCGCGGCGGCGCAGCACCACTACCAGGCCAGCCACACCACCCAGCAGCAGCAAGGCGGGGCCAAACCACAGCATCGCGGTGCTTTCCTTGAGCGGCGGGCGGTAGAGCACAAAGTCGCCGTAACGCGCCGTCATGTAGGCCACGATCTGCTCTTGCGACTGGCCCTTGCGCAGCATGTCGCGAACCTGGTTGCGCAAGTCAATGGCAAGCTCAGCGTGGGAATCGGCAATGGTCTGGTTCTGGCACACCAGGCAACGCAGTTCGGCCGAGATGGCCATGACACGCTTTTCAAGCACCGGGTCTTCAGAGGCGGGCGCGGCTTCGCCGGCCCAGGCGGGCAGCACACTGGCCAGCAGCAGGCTCAGCAGCATCAGCACACGGTGCCAGGCCGGTTGGCCCACAGCAGCTTGGTTCATGGGAGCTTCCACACCGTTTCAGGTTTGCAGGGATTTGACCAGCGGCGCAATCTTGTCGCGCAGCACTTCGGGTGTCACCGGGCCGATGTGCTTGTAGCGGATCACGCCCTGGCGGTCGATGACAAAGGTTTCGGGCACGCCGTAGACACCAAAGTCAATGCCCAGGCGTCCATCCAGGTCGTACAGCGACGCCTTGTAGGGGTTGCCCAGGCGCTGCAGCCAGCCCAGGCCGTCGGGCCGTTTGTCCTTGTAGTTCAGGCCGTAGATCAGCACCGAGGTGTTGGCACGCGCAAAAGCCACCCAGTCGGGGTGCTCTTCGCGGCAGGCCACGCACCACGAGGCCCACACGTTCAAGATCCACACCTGGCCCAGCAAGTCTTGCCGCGACACGGTGTTTTCAGGCTCGTGCAGCAGTGCCAGCTTGAATTCGGGCGCCGGCTTGCCGATCAGCGGCGACGGCACCTCACGCGGGTTGAGCTTCAGCCCGGCGCCCAGAAACAGCGCCAGCACCACAAACAGCCCCAGCGGGAGCAGAAATTTAAGACTCTTCATGCCTGGGGTGTCCTTCAGCGGGCGCCCGCCGTTTGCGGCGTGCGCAAGTCAGCGGTGGCGCCCGGGCCTTCAGTCGCCGGGCCGTCAGTGGCTGCGGCCGCACGCACGCGGTAGCGGCGGTCGGTGGCCGCCAGCAGGCCGCCCAGCGCCATGATCACGCAGCCGCCCCAGATCCAGTCGACAAAGGGCTTGTAGTAGACACGCACGATCCACGCGCCGCCGTCCACCTGCTCACCCAGCGACACGTACAGGTCGCGTGTGAAACCCGTGTTGATGGCGGCTTCGGTCATGGGGTTGCTCTGCACGCGGTAGACCCGCTTTTCGGGGAACATGTCCATGAGCTTCTTGCCGTCGCGGCTGACTTCTACCGTGCCTTGCACGGCCATGTAGTTGGGGCCGGCCACTTCTTTCAGGCCACGCAGCGTGAAGGTGTAGCCCGACACGGTGGTGCTGTCGTTGATGGCCATGCGCACGTCACGCTCTTGCTCAAAGCCCTTGACCATGGTGACGCCAAAGATGAACACGGCCACACCCAGGTGCGCGGCCATCATGCCCAGGGCCGCACGCGGCACTCGGCGTGCCCGGGTGGCCAGGCTCAGGCCGTCGATGGGGCGGATGCGGCCCCACAGGTCGGTGGCGATGCTGGCCACCAACCACCAGCCCATGAGCAGGCCGATCGTCGTCACCAGGCCAATGCGGCCCGCCAGCCAGCCACTGGCCAAGGCGCCCACCACGGCCACACCCAGCGCCCAGCGCAGCCGCTTGGCCACGTCAGGCACCGAGGCGTCCTTCCAGCGTGCCAGCGGGCCCACGCCCATCAAGAACACCACGGGCGCCATCAGTGGCATGAAGACGGTGTCGAAGTAAGGCGGGCCGACCGAGATCTTGCCCATGCCCAGCGCGTCCAGCAGCAGCGGGTAGAGCGTGCCCAGCAGCACGGCGGCCATGGCGGCCACCAGCATCACGTTGTTGCCCAGCAGCAGCGACTCGCGTGAGAACAAGCCGAAGCGGGCGCCCAGGCCGATGCTGGGCGCTCGCCAGGCGTACAGGGTGAGCGACGCACCCACCACCACCACCAGGAAACCCAGGATGAAGAGGCCACGCGACGGGTCAGTGGCAAAGGCGTGCACGGAAGACAGCACACCCGAACGCACCAGGAAAGTACCCAGCAGCGACAGCGAAAACGCAATGATCGCAAGCAGCACCGTCCACGACTTGAAGGCGCCGCGCTTTTCAGTCACGGCCAAGGAATGCAGCAGCGCCGTGCCCACGAGCCAGGGCATGAAGGACGCGTTCTCTACCG
>CAZUKT010000045.1:0-9311 GCA_964620975.1 uncultured Rubrivivax sp.
CTGGCGTCACGCGGCCACGGCCTGGTGGCCGACGACGCGGTGGACATCTACCGCATCAGCCAGACCGCGCTCGAAGGCCGCTGCCCCGCCCTGCTGATCAACCTGCTTGAAGTGCGCGGCATCGGCCTGCTCGACATCAAGGCCATCTTTGGCGAAACAGCCGTGCGCCGCAAGATGCGCCTGAAACTCATCGTGCACCTGGTGCGCAAGGAGACGATGGAGCGTGAATTCGAGCGCCTGCCTTACGAGCCGCTGTACGAAGACATCCTTGACCTGCCGGTGCGCAAGGTGGTGATCGCGGTAGACGCCGGGCGCAACCTGGCCGTGCTGGTGGAAGCCGCTGTGCGCAACACCGTGCTGCAGCTGCGGGGCATAGACACCTACCAGGAATTCATCAAGCGCCACCAGGAAGCCATGGAGCGCGGCGACGCCGGTTGAACGCCGGCGCGGCCGGCAGGGCTACTTGTTGCGGTGCTGACAGTCGGGCTTGGTGCAGCGCGCGTACAGCGCCAGCGAATGTTCCTGCAACTCAAACCCGCGGGACGTGGTCACCGTGCGCTGGCGTTGTTCGATCTCGGCGTCGTAGAACTCTTCCACGCGGCCGCAGTCCAGGCACACGAGGTGGTCGTGGTGCTGGCCTTCGTTCAACTCAAACACCGCCTTGCCGCTTTCAAAGTTGCTGCGGCTGAGCAAACCGGCCTGCTCAAACTGCATCAACACGCGGTACACGGTGGCCAGGCCGATGTCGGCCTCTTCCACCAGCAGGGCCTTGAACACGTCTTCGGCCGTCATGTGGCGACGTGCCGTGCGTTGAAAGACCTCCAGGATCTTGATACGCGGCAGCGTGGCCTTCAGGCCGCTGCTCTTGATTTCATCGGCGTGCTTCAATCGCCTCTCCTGCCCGGTGGCGAGACCGTGCCCCGCTAGAATCCGCCGATCATAGCCAGCAGGCTTGGCGCGTGCTGTTTGCCGTGCCCCCTTTGGGCCAACGGTCACCGCCGGCTGCCATGCCGGATTGCCCGGCAGGGCTTGTGCCTTGCCTTCCCCGTTGACCTGCCCTTCACACACGCTGCTGCCCATGCGTCCATTCACCGCCCTGCTCTGCACCCTTGCCACCAGCGCCTTGCTCAGCGGCTGTGAATCACTGCAGCGCACCGACAGCCTGTTTGGCCTGGTCACGCCCTACCGCATTGACATCGTGCAGGGCAACGCCATCACACGCGAGCAGGCCGCACTCGTCAAACCCGGCATGTCCAAGCTGCAGGTGCGTGACGCACTGGGCACGCCGTTGGTCACCGACCCCTTTCATGCCAGCCGCTGGGACTACATCTTTACCCTTCGCCGGCCCAACACCGATGTGCAGCGCCGCAGCGTGGTGGTGACGTTTGAAGGCGACGTGGTGAAGAGCATCGAAGCGCCCGAGCTGCCTTCAGAGCGTGACTTCGTGGCCTCCATCAGCCGCATGAAGAGCCCGCGCGCGGCCAAGCTGGACCTGAGCGAAGAAGAACGCAAGGCCCTGCCCCTGCCGCCCGCCTACGTGGCACCCAAACCCGAGCCCATGGGCCCGGTGCGCGACTACCCGCCGCTGGAAAACTCCTGAACGCGAAAGGGGCCGGTGCCATGTTGAAAGTAGCGGTGGCCGGTGCCTCCGGCCGCATGGGCCACATGCTGATCGACGCCGTGCTGGCCAACCCCGGCTGCCAGTTGGCGGCGGCGCTGGACGTGCACGGCAGCCCGGCACTGGGCCTGGACGCAGGCGCATTTGCGGGCCGTGCCACGGGCGTGGCCATCACGGCAGACTTGCGTGCAGCGTTGGCGGGCGCCGACGTGCTGATCGACTTCACGCGGCCCGAAGGCACGCTGGCGCACCTGGCCGTGTGCCAGGAACTGGGTGTGCGGGTGGTCATTGGCACCACGGGCTTCAGCGCCGCGCAAAAGGCGCAGATCGCCGCGCACGCACAGCATGTGGCGGTGGTGTTTGCACCCAACATGAGCGTCGGTGTGAACGTGATGCTGCGCCTGCTGGACTTGGCAGCGCGCTCGCTGGACGCCAGCTACGACGTGGAAGTGATCGAAGCCCACCACAAGCACAAGGTTGACGCGCCCAGTGGCACGGCGCTGGCGCTGGGTGAGGCCGTGGCCCGTGCGCGAGGCGTTGACCTGGCCACCCAAGGCGTGTTCACCCGCCACGGCCACACCGGCGAACGCACCCCCGGCAGCATTGGTTTTGCCACCATTCGGGGTGGTGACCTGGTGGGCGAGCACACGGTGATGTTTGCCGGCACCGGCGAGCGCATTGAAATCACCCACAAGAGTGGCAGCCGCGCCAACTACGCGCAGGGCAGCCTGCGCGCGGCGCTCTTCCTGGCAGGCAAGGCACCAGGCCTGTATGGCATGGATGACGTGCTCGGCCTGGCCGACACGCCCCTGAGCTGACCGCAAATGGACGGCCTCGGCCCCTTCTGGACCCAAAGCGACCTCATCGGCCGCAGCGTGGCGGTGCTGCTGCTGGCCATGTCGGTGGTGGCCTGGGTGCTGATCCTGTGGAAGGGCTGGCTGCTGCGCCGCGCTGCTACCGACATCAAGCGTGCCGTGCCGGCCTTCTGGGACGCCGGCTCGCCGGAAGACGGCCGCACCCGCCTGGCCGGGCTTGACCGCGAGCAGGTGCTGTTGCCGCTGCTGGACGCCGCCGCCGCCAAGCCTGCCGCCGGCACGCTGGAAACATCGGGCCGGCTTGAATCGCAGCTGACGCGGCGCCTGCGCGACGCGCTCAACCGCAGCCTGGCCCACTTGCAGTTTGGCCAGGTGCTGCTGGCCAGCATCGGCAGCACGGCGCCCTTCGTCGGTCTGTTTGGCACCGTCTGGGGCATCTACCACGCGCTGCTGGGCATTGCGGCGGCCGGCAGCATCACCATCGACAAGGTGTCGGGGCCTATCGGCGAATCACTGGTCATGACAGCCGCCGGCATTGCAGTGGCCGTGCCCGCCGTGCTGGCCTACAACGTGTTTGGCAAATCGGTGGCGGCCTGCGAAGCCGAACTTGAAGGGTTTGCGCACGACCTGCTTGAGATGGTCCTGGACCGCGAGCCCCGGCGCTAGATCCGACACCGGCCCGCCGCTCACCCCACCACACAAGCATGGCCTTCGGACGACTCCACCGCACCCCGGGCGCGCAGCCCATGAGCGACATCAACATGACGCCGCTGATCGACGTGATGCTCGTGCTGCTGGTGATCTTCATCATCACCGCACCGCTGATGGCCAGCAGCTTGAAGCTGGACTTGCCGCGTGCTGATGGTGCCGCTGCCAGCAGCGAGGCGGCCTTTGTGGCCCTGGCCATCAACGCCGACGGCGTGTTTTTTCTGGGTGAACAACGCCTGGAGCCCGCCCAGGCCCAGGCCCGCATCACAGAGCGCGTGCGCAGCGCGGCGCGGCAAGACCCGACGACTGAAGTGCAACTGCGCGCCGACAGCCGCGTGCCCTATGGCCGCGTGGCCGAGCTCATTGGCTGGGTGCAGGCGGCCGGGCTGACGCGCATTGGCTTTGTCACCGAGGCCGCGCCGAAGTAGCGCCCAGAGAGCAGCTTCGTAGAATGGGGCATGAACGAAAAATACGCCCCCGCAGAGCTTGAATCTGCCGCCCAGGCGCACTGGCAAGCCCGCCAGGCCTACCGCGTGACTGAAGACCCGTCGCGCACCAAGTTCTACGCCTGCAGCATGCTGCCCTACCCCAGCGGCAAGCTGCACATGGGCCACGTGCGCAACTACACCATCAACGACATGATGGCGCGTTACCTGCGCATGAAGGGCCTGAACGTGCTCATGCCCATGGGCTGGGACGCCTTCGGCCTGCCGGCCGAAAACGCCGCCATGGACAACAACGTGCCACCCGCGCAGTGGACACGCGCGAACATCGCCGACATGAAGAGCCAGATGCAGCCGCTGGGCCTGGCCTTTGACTGGGACCGCGAGCTCGCCACCTGCGACCCCAGCTATTACAAGTGGAACCAGTGGTTCTTCTTGAAGATGCTTGAAAAAGGCATCGCCTACAAGAAGACGCAGATCGTCAACTGGGACCCGGTCGACCAGACCGTTCTGGCCAACGAGCAGGTGGTGGACGGCCGTGGTTGGCGCAGTGGCGCCATCGTTGAAAAACGCGAAATCCCCGGCTATTACCTGGCCATCACCCAGTACGCCGAAGAACTGCTGGCCGGCGTCACCGACGCCACCCACCCCGACTACCTGGAAGGCTGGCCCGAGCGTGTGCGCCTGATGCAGGAGCACTGGATAGGCAAGAGCGAAGGCGTGCGTTTTGCCTTCACGCACGACATCTGCGGCGCCGACGGCAAGCTCATCCACGACGGGCACCTGTACGTCTTCACCACACGTGCCGACACCATCAAGGGTGTCACCTTCTGCGCCGTCGCACCCGAGCACCCTCTGGCCACACACGCCGCCCTGGGCAACCCCGCGCTGGCCGCTTTCATTGAAGAGTGCAAGAAGGGCGGCACCACTGAAGCCGAGATGGCGCTCAAGGACAAGGTGGGCCTGCCCACCGGGCTGCGTGTGATGCACCCGCTCACTGGCGCCGCCGTGCCTGTTTGGGTGGGCAACTACGTGCTCATGGGTTACGGCGACGGCGCCGTGATGGGTGTGCCCGCGCACGACGAACGTGACTTTGCCTTTGCCAAGAAGTACGGCATCGACATCCTGCAGGTCATTCATGTGGACGGGCAGGAATTCAGCTACGACCACTGGCAGGACTGGTATGCCGACAAACAAAACGGCGTCACCGTCAACAGCGGCAACTACAGTGGCCTGAGCCACAAGCTGGCGGTGGACAACATCGCCGCCGCGCTGCAGGCCAAGGGGCTGGGCGAAAAGAAAACCACCTGGCGCCTGCGCGACTGGGGCATCAGCCGCCAGCGTTACTGGGGCACGCCGATACCCATCATCCATTGCGACAGTTGTGGCAGCCTGCCTGTTCTGCTGCCCGAAGACCTGGTGCCCGACGGCAGCGGCAACCCGCTGAACAAGTGCGCTGCCTTCCTGAACGTGGCCTGCCCGCAATGTGGCAAACCCGCGCGGCGCGAGACCGACACCATGGACACCTTTGTCGACAGCGCCTGGTACTACATGCGCTATTGCTGCCCGGGCAGCGACGACGCCATGGTCGACGCACGCAACGACTACTGGATGCCCATGGACCAGTACATCGGCGGCATCGAACACGCGGTGCTGCACTTGCTTTACGCCAGGTTCTGGACCAAGGCCATGCGCGACCTGGGCCTGGTCAAGTTTGGTGAGCCCTTCACCAAGCTCTTCACACAGGGCATGTTGCTCAACGAGTCCTATTACCGCGAAGACGACACCGGCAAGAAGCGTTGGTTCTATCCCGCAGAAGTTGAAGTCAGCTACGACGACAAGGGCGCGCCCATTGGCGCCGTGGCCAAGATCGACCGGCAGGCGGTGGTGCTGGGTGGCATTGAAAAGATGTCCAAGAGCAAGAACAACGTGGTCGAGCCGCGCGACATCATCGCCAAATATGGCGCCGACACGGCACGTGTGTTCACCATGTTTGCCGGCCCGCCCGACCAGAGTGCGGCCTGGTCTGACAGCGGCGCCGAAGGTTCATTCCGCTTCTTGCGCCGGCTCTGGGGCACGGGTGTCAAGCTGGCAGCGCGCATTGCAGCGCGCTCGGCATCGGCCAGCGGCAGCATGCAGGGCATCAGTGCGGCGGCGGCCACGCTGCGCCGCGACACCCACCTGCTGCTTCGCCAGGTCAGCCACGACTACGAGCGCATGCAATACAACACCGTGGTGTCGGGCGCGATGAAGATGCTCAACGCCATCGACGACGCCAAGACCGAAAACACGCCGGCCGACAACACCGCGCTGCAAGAGTCCTTTGGCATCCTGCTGCGCTCCTTGTACCCGGTGGCGCCGCATGTGGCGCACGCGCTGTGGGCTGAGCTGGGTTATGCCAGCGTGCACGGCGACCTGATCGACGCACCCTGGCCCGAGGTGGACGACGACGCCCTGGTGCAAGACGAGATTGAACTGGTGCTGCAGGTCAGCGGCAAGATGCGCGGGGCCATACGTGTGCCAGCCAACGCCGACCGCAGCGCCATCGAGGCCGCCGCCCTGGCTGCGCCCGAGTTCTTGCGGTTTGCCGACGGCAAACCGGCCAAGAAGGTGATCGTGGTGCCTGGGCGGCTGGTGAACGTGGTCGTTTGATGCTCAAGCGTTTGCAGTGGTGTTTGCGGTGGCGTCTTCAGTGGCGTCTTCAGTGGCATTTGCAGCAGCCACCACAGCAGCGTCCACAGCGCCGTGCGCTGCTCACCGCTGCGGCCAGCATGGTGCTGGCCGGCTGTGGTTTCAAGCTGCGGCAGCCCGCCCGGCTGCACTTTGGCAGCATCGCGCTCACAGGTTTTGCGGCCCGCTCCAAGATGGCCGAAGAGCTGCGCCGCCAACTTGGCCTGCAGGTGCGTGTGCTCGATTCGCCCGACAAGGCCGACGTGGTGCTGCACGCGCTGGACGACCTGCGCGAACGCAGCGTGGTGGCTTCCACGTCCACGGCGCAAGTGCGTGAATTGCAATTGCGCGTCAAGCTCAATTTCACCGCCCGCACCCCCGGTGGGCGCGAGCTGATCCCGCGTGCGGAACTGCTGGTGAGCCGTGACCTGAGTTACAGCGAAACGGCCGCGTTGGCCAAAGAATTTGAAGAGACCGCGCTGTATGGCGAGATGCAGTCCGACGTGGTGGCGCAAGTGCTGCGCCGCCTGGCTGCAGTGAACGTCTAGCCGCTGCCCAACCCATGCAGATCAAGCCCGAACAGCTGGACGCGCAACTCGCACGGGGCCTCAAGGCGCTGTACACCGTGCACGGTGACGAGCCGCTGCTGGCGCAAGAAGCCGCCGACGCCGTGCGCGCGGCGGCCCGTGCTGCCGGCTACAGCGAGCGCAAGGTGTTTGTGGCCAGCGGTGCGCACTTTGACTGGAGCGCCGTGCTCGGTGCGGCGCAAGCCATGAGCCTGTTTGCCGAGCGCCAACTCATAGAGATCCGCATCCCCTCGGGCAAGCCCGGCAAGGAAGGGTCAGAAGCCCTGCAGCGCTACTGCGAGCGTCTGCCCGAAGACGTGCTCACACTCGTGCATTTGCCCAAGCTCGACTACCAGCAGGCCAAGGCCGCGTGGTTCAACGCGCTGGACGCCGCCGGCACCACGGTGCGCGTGGAAACGCTGGCGCGCAACCTGCTGCCGGCCTGGCTGGCACAGCGCCTGGCGCGGCAACAACAGCGTGTGCAGCCCGGCGAAGCCGGACAACGCACACTGGCCTTTTTTGCGGACAGGGTTGAAGGCAACCTGTTGGCCGCGCATCAAGAAATCCAGAAACTCGCGCTGCTGCACCCGGCCGGTGAACTGACGTTTGAGCAAGTCGAATCGGCCGTGCTGAACGTGGCCCGATTTGATGTGAGCAAGCTCACCGAAGCCATCTGGACCGGCCAGGTGCCCCGCACCCTGCGCATGCTGGCCGGCCTGCAGGCCGAAGGCGAAGCCGCCGTGCTGGTGCACTGGACACTGGCCGAAGACGTGCGCACGCTGGCACGCGCACGCGCCGCCCTGGACGATGGCAAGCCGCTGCCCCTGGCGCTGAAAGAAGCACGTGTCTGGGGCGCAAAAGAAAAACTCTTTGAGCGTGCCTTGCCGCTGCTGGCCGACCACCAACTGGCGCACCTGCTGGCCGCCGGCAATGTGTGCGACGGCATCGTCAAAGGCCTCAAACACCCCGAGTGGCCGCAAGAGCCCTGGGACGCACTGCGTCGTTGGGTGCTGATGATGTTGCAGCACATGCCGGCGCCCGGCGCCAAGGGCCAGCGCGCAGGCTTGCGGCTGGCGCTGCAACCCTGATCGGCAGAGCCGGTTGCTGGCTCAGTAACCGCGCAGACGGTCCACTTGGTGCAAGACCGGCGCGCCGTCACGCACCGCACGCAGGTTGGCCACGGCCACAAGCGCCGCGCTGCGGGCGTCGGTGGCAGCGGCAGCGTGGGGCAACACCGTGACACGAGGGTGCAACCAGTAGGGGTGGTTCGCAGGCAACGGCTCGGTGTTGAACACATCCAGCACGGCGTGCCGCAGGTGGCCGCTGTCCAGCGCCGCCAGCAAATCGGCGTCCACCACATGCGCACCACGCGCCAGGTTCACGACACTGGCTTGTGGTGGCAGCGCGGCAAAGAAGCCCGCATCCAGCAAGCCACGTGTCTCGGGTGTCAGTGGCAGCAGGTTGATGGCCACGTCGGTTTCGGCCAGGCGGCGCGCCAGTGGCGTGCCGTCTCGCCGCCAGGCGGCCACGCGGTAGCCCTGCTGCGCGATGCGCGCCGCCGCACTGCGGCCCATCTCGCCCTGGCCCAGCACCAGCACACGCACTTCGTCGGCACGGCGTTGTGCATGCGGCCGCCATTCGCTGCGGCGCTGGCGCTCGGCGTAGGCAAAGAAGCCCCGGTGCAAGGCCAACACGGCCCACAGCGCGGTCTCGGCCATGGCGGCGTTCATGGCCGGGTCCACCATGCGCGCAATGGGCACGCCGGGCGGTAGGCTGGTGTCGGCCAGCAGCCGGTCCACGCCCGCCCACAGGCTTTGGATGAGTTGCAGCGCCGGCAGGCCTTGCAGGCTGCCGGGCGGCGGGTTGGCCACCACGGCGGCCTGCACCGTGGTGGGGGCGGCGCGTGCGGCGGCCAGGTCCAGCCAGTTCGCCTCGGGCATGGCCTGGCGCAGCGCAGCAAGCCAGCCGGCACGCTCGGTGGCGTCCAGGTCAACACACAGCAGCACATTCATGGGCTGGCGGCTTGAATCAAACGCTGCAGCGCGGCCGCCACCGTGGCGCCGCGCACGGCATCCCGGTCGCCCCCCAACTGCAGGCACTCTGCAAACACGGCTTGCGGCGTGCCCCACGCCAGCCACACCGTGCCCACCGGCTTGCCCGGCACGCCACCCCCAGGGCCGGCGATGCCCGTGACGGCCACGGCCAGTTGCACCGGCGCACGTTGCAAGGCACCGGCCACCATGGCGCGGGCCACTGCTTCGCTCACCGCACCTTGGGCCTGGATGAGTGGCGCGTCCACACCCAGCATCTGCGTCTTGGCTTCGTTGCTGTAAGTGACAAAACCACGCTCGAACCAGTCGCTGGAGCCCGGCAGCGCCGTGCAGGCGGCGGCAATGAGCCCGCCGGTGCAGCTTTCGGCCGTGGCCATGCGCCAAGCACGTGCGCGCAGCAAGTCGGCCATCACAGCCAAAAAAAAAAAAAAAATCAGGAG
>CAZUKT010000045.1:9321-15115 GCA_964620975.1 uncultured Rubrivivax sp.
GTACCCACACGGCGATGAACAAGAGCGTGCAGCCCGCAGCCACAAGATCGTCAAAAACGATGCCCCAGCCCTGCTGCCACCCTATGGCCTGGCCAGGCCGCGACTTGTAGAGCTGGTCGGCCCAGCGCACGGGGCCGGGCTTGACGGCGTCAAAGTAGCGGAACAGCACAAAGGCCACAAACTGCGTCCACCAGCCCGCAGGCAACAGCACCCACAGCACGATCCAGAAGGCCACGATCTCGTCCCACACGATGGCGCCGGGGTCGGCCACCGCCATGTGCTGTGCCGTGCGTGTGCAGGCCCACACGCCCACCACCAGCGACGCTGCAATGACCAGCCCCCAGGCGGTGGCATCGAGCCAGCGGCTCAGCACCAGGAACGACACCCAGCCCCACAGCGTGCCCACCGTGCCCGGCGCCTTGGGTGACAAGCCCGAGCCAAAGCCCAGCGCCAGCCAGTGCGCCGGGTGGCGCAGCATGAAGCGGGCGGTGGGCCGCGCCATGGCGGCGGGTTTGGGGTCGCCCGCGTGGGAGGCCAGGTTCATCAAGCTCATGCGGCAAAGTGGTCGAAGCCACTGAATTGTGTGGCTGGCAGCGTGCCCGCAGCGCAGGTGATGCGCAAGCCCGCACCGGGTTCGATGTGGCCACAGCGCGCAACCGCCACACCCGCCAGGCGGCCGGCGGCAAGCACCGCAGCGCGCTGCGCGGGAGCGGCGGTGAAGAGCAGTTCGTAGTCGTCACCACCGGCGAGCAGGCACAAGTGCTGCAGCGGTGTGGGCATGGCGGCCAGCGCGGCACTGCGCGGCAAGGCGTCCACCTGCACCAGGGCCGCCACACCCGAGCGCTGCAGGATGTGGCCAAGGTCACCCACCAGGCCGTCGCTCAGGTCAATGGCGCTGGTGGCCAAGCCACGCAAGGCCAGGCCCAGCGCCACCCGCGGCTGCGGCAGTTCCATGGCGCGGCGCACCGTGTCGAATTGGTCGCCTGGCAAGGCCGCAGTGGCACGAAACACCTCCAGCGCCAGCCGTGCGTCGCCCAGCGTGCCACTCACCCACAGGTCGTCGCCGGCCTGCGCACCGCTGCGCAGCAGCGCCTGGCCAGGTGGCACCTGGCCCATCACGGTGATGCAGATGTTGAGCGGGCCTGCGGTGGTGTCGCCACCGACAAGCTCGATGCCAAATGTGTCGGCCAGGGCCAGCATGCCTTGCGCCAGTGGCGCCACAAAGGCTTCGTCGGCACGGGGCAGCGACAGCGACAGCGTAAAGGCCAGCGGCTCGGCGCCGCAGGCGGCCAGGTCGCTCAGGTTCACCGCCAGCGCCTTGTGGCCCAGGCGCTCGGGTGCCACGGTAGACAAAAAGTGGCGGCCCTCCACCAGCATGTCGCTGGACACGGCCAGTTGCATGCCCGGCGCCACACGCAGCAGCGCACAGTCGTCACCCACCCCCAACGCGGCACGCTGCACCGGGCGTGTGAAGTGGCGCGCGATCAAGTCAAATTCACCCGCCATCAAGCACGCTCCAGCGCACGCAGCAGGTTGGCCAGTTCCACGGCCGACTTGACGTTCATCTTGTCAAAGACACGTGCGCGGTGCACTTCTACCGTGCGCACGCTGATGTCCAGCGCATCGGCAATGAGCTTGTTGGGCCGGCCTGCAATCACCAGGTGCATGACTTCGCGCTCGCGCTCGGTCAGCTCTGCCAGATTGCGTGCCAGTTTGTCTTTGTCACGCCGCTGCGCCAGGGCTCCGCCACTGGCCATCAAGGCTTGTTCGACACGGTCGACCAGCGCGTTGTTAGAGAAGGGCTTCTCCACAAAGTCAAAGGCCCCTCGCTTGACGGCCGCCACGGCCGTGGGGACGTCACCGTGGCCGGTAAGAAAGATCACCGGCAGCAGTGGCAGCAAGCCACGCTCGGCCAGCTTTTCAAACATCACCAGGCCGCTGGTGCCGGGCATGCGCACGTCCAGCACCAGGCAGGACGGCGACGCCGGCCAGGCCGCCATGCCAGGCCCGTGGCGCGTGGCCAGCCAGGCTTCAAAGGCGTCGGCGCTGGCAAAGCCTTCAGACAGCAAACGCCGCGATCGCAGCAGCCAGGCCAGTGCGTCGCGCACGACATCTTCGTCGTCCACCAGGTAGACAACCGGTATGCCAAGGGAGGGGTCGAGTTGCATGGCTGACGGGTGGCTCTAGATCCCTGAAGACACGGCAGGCTGCCGCTGACGTGGGCGCAGCCCATCGCCCCATGGGTATGGACGCGGGCGTGGACACGGCCGCTAGTATGCGGGCGGCGCCAGGTCAGCAGCAGCCGGCGTGCCACCGGCGCCCAGCGCCTTGGGCGCAGGCAAGGTAAAGCGGAATTCGGTGCCGCGCCCCATGGGGCCGGGGCCAAAGTCCAACGCGCCGCCATGTTGTTCAATCACCGTGCGGCACAGGCTCAGGCCCAGGCCCATGCCTTCGGCCTTGGTGGTGAAAAACGGCGTGAAGAGCTTGGCCGCAGCCTCGGGCGCAATGCCCGGTCCGCCGTCGATGACGCTGAACGTGACCCAGCGCGCATGGGTTTGCCGCACCTTCAGCACAAGCACACGCTGCGCCACATCAGGCACCGCTTCCATGGCCTGGATGCCATTGCGCGCCAGGTTCAGCAGCACCTGCTCCAGCATGGTGCGGTCGCAGCGCACCTGCGGCGCACGCGCCGGCGGCACGGGCAGGTCCACCTCGATGCGCGTGCCGCTCTTGCGCGCCTGCAAGCGCACCAGCGGCATCACCGATTCGACCAGCACGTCGGTGCCCAGGGTTTCATGCAACTGCTCGCGCCGCCGCACGAAGTCATGCACGCTTTTGATGACGCGGCCGGCGCGCTCGGCCTGTTCGCTGATGCGTTCCAGCGCCTGGCGGAGCATGCCTGGTGTGCTGCTGTCGGGTTCGTCCAGCAGGTTGAGCGAGCCGGTGGCGTAGCTGCTGATGGCCGACAGCGGCTGGTTCAGTTCGTGGCTCAGCAGCGACGCCATTTCGCCCACGGTGGCCAGGCGTGCCGTGGCCTGCAAACGGTCTTGCTGCTGACGCGAGATTTCTTCCACGCGGCGCTGCGCACTCAGGTCCAGCACGGCGCTCATCCAGCCGGTGTGGCGGCCCTGGCCGTCCACCAGCGGCGCTTCGTAAATCATGACCGGGAAGCGTTCACCGTTCTTGCGCATGAACACGGTCTCGAAGCCACCGCGTGCCTCGGCAGCCACCCGCCCGCCCGTGCCTTGCAGGCGTTTTTCCTGGCGCCCGCGGTAGTCGTCGGCGTACTCGGGCGGCCAGTAGGGCGGCGCGGGGGGGTCGCCGGTTTGTGGCATGCCGGATGAGGGCACGCGCAACTCTTCTTGTGTGAAGCCCACCATGGCACAAAACGCCGGGTTGGCGTACGTCACCGCGCCTTGCAGGTCACGCGCGCGCAGGCCGGTGGACAAAGAGTCTTCCATCGCCTTGCGAAAGGCCAGCGCCTCGGCCAAGGCGCGCTCGGCCAGGGCACGGCGGCGCACGTCATGCGCCAGCATCAGCACCACGCCAAAGAGCGCCAACGACAGGCCCAGCACCAGCGCGATGGCCAGGTTGGGAATCAGGCTGGGCCGCCCCGCCGCGCCGTCGGCACGCAACTGCAACGTGGTGCCGGGCAAGTCCACCACACGCTCGGCCACAAACACGCCGGCGCCGCGTGAGACACCCGCGCGTGCCAGCCGCGTGCCATCGCCTTCGACGAATGAAAACTCATGCCGGCGCGATTCGCGCGCCGAGAGCACCGTGTCCAGCACATGGGCCAACGCAAAGCTGGCCACGAGGTAACCACTGTCCCGCCCGGCCTGCTGCAGCGGCAGGCACAGGTCGATGACTTCGGTGCCCTGCCCCGCCGTCAAGGGCACAAAGTAGCTGCGGGAATAGACAGGTGCGCCCACCCGGCGCGCTGCCGTGCAGGCCAACTCGGCTTCTACCGCCAGGTCCTGGCGCGGCATCTGCGACACCAGGGTGGGCGCAAAGGGCGTGTCCACCGCGTCCACCACCGCCAGCGACGGATCTCGGCGCTCGACACGTTCAAGCCCGCGGCGCTGTTTGAGCAAGGCCACCGCGCCCACGCGCCAACTGGTGGCCGGCGCGTCGGCAAATGCCAGTGCCTGCAAGGTCTGCATCTGCAGCAGCATCTCGCGCCGCACCTCGGCCGCTGTTTGCGCGGCGGCGGTGTCGGCTTCTTCCTGCGCACGGCCCGATTCGTAGTTGATCGTCAGCACCACCAGCAGGGTCTGCGCCACGCCCAGCAAGGCCAGCAATGCCGCCCACAGCAGCGCGCGCCGCAAGCGGCCGGAACGCGGCGCCGGGGCCAAGTCGTGGGGGCTCATGGTGGGGTGCTTGGCAAGGAGCAGGCAGCGGCGGACAGGGGCAGACGGGCCCAGTATTGGTGCTGTCGGTGTCAAAACCGATAAGCAGTTTCGCGCATGCGCTGGCCACGCCGTGGCCCCAGACTGCGCTGCCTACAATTCGCGCCCGCCTTCCCGCTGGGGGAGCAGCCAGGAGACAAGATGCCCACGCCCCCCGACAAGACCCACGACAAAGCACTGGACAAAGCCGCCGAGCTGCGCCGGGCTGCGCTTGAATATCACGAGTTCCCCACGCCCGGCAAACTGCAGGTCACCGCCACCAAGCAGATGATCAACCAGCGCGACCTGGCGCTGGCGTATTCACCCGGCGTGGCTGCGGCCTGCGAAGAAATCGTGGCCGACCCGGCCAACGCCTTCAGGTACACCGCGCGCGGCAACCTGGTGGGCGTCATCACCAACGGCACGGCGGTGCTGGGCCTGGGCGACATCGGCCCGCTGGCGGCCAAGCCGGTGATGGAGGGCAAGGCCGTGCTCTTCAAGAAGTTTGCCGGCATCGACGTCTTTGACATCGAGCTGAACGAACGCAATCTCGACAAGCTCTGCGACGTGATCGCCGCCATGGAGCCCACCTTTGGCGGCATCAACCTTGAAGACATCAAGGCGCCCGATTGCTTCTACGTGGAACGCAAACTGCGCGACCGCATGAAGATCCCCGTCTTCCATGACGACCAGCACGGCACGGCCATCGTGGTGGGCGCTGCAGTGCTCAACGCGCTGAAGGTGGTGGGCAAGGACATTGGCAGCGTCAAGCTCGTGGCCAGCGGCGCGGGCGCGGCGGCACTGGCCTGCCTGGGCCTGCTCTACAAGCTGGGCCTGAAGCGCGAAAACATCTGGGTCACCGACCTGGCCGGCGTGGTGTACGAAGGCCGCGCCGAGCTGATGGACGACGACAAGGCCTTCTTTGCGCAAGCCACGCCGCTGCGCACGCTGGCGCAGGTGCTGCCGGGCGCAGACATCTTTCTGGGGCTCAGTGCGGCCGGCGTGCTGAAGCCCGAAATGCTGGCGCAGATGGCGCCAAGCCCGCTGATCTTTGCGCTGGCCAACCCCACGCCCGAGATCGCCCCCGAGTTGGCCAGGGCCGCGCGGCCTGACGCCATCATCGCCACCGGCCGTTCCGACTACCCGAACCAGGTCAACAACGTCCTGTGCTTCCCGTACATCTTCCGCGGCGCGCTGGACTGCGGCGCCACCACGGTAACCAGCGCGATGGAAATCGCTGCCGTGCACGCCATTGCGCAGCTGGCGCAGGCCGAGCAGAGTGACGTGGTGGCCGCTGCTTACGCCGGCGACACCCTGAGTTTTGGCCCCGAATACCTGATCCCCAAACCTTTTGACCACCGGCTGATGATGATGATCGCGCCAGCCGTGGCCAAGGCCGCGCAGGA
>CAZUKT010000046.1:0-15051 GCA_964620975.1 uncultured Rubrivivax sp.
CCTGGGCGCCATCAGCATGATGTCGTCCGACAGCCAGGCCATGGGCCGCGTGGGCGAAGTCATCATCCGCACCTGGCAGACCGCGCACAAGATGAAGGGGCAGCGCGGATCTTTGCCCGAGGACAACGCACGCAACGACAACTTCCGCGTCAAGCGCTACGTCGCCAAGTACACCATCAACCCTGCCATCGCCAACGGGATCTCCCACGACGTGGGCAGCCTGGAAGTGGGCAAGTGGGCCGACCTGGTGATCTGGCGCCCCGCGTTTTTTGGTGTCAAGCCCAGCCTCATCCTGAAGGGCGGTTTCATTGCTGCGGCGCTGATGGGCGACGCCAACGCCAGCATCCCCACACCGCAGCCGGTGCACTACCGGCCCATGTTTGGCAGCTACGGCGGCGTGCTGCCGGCCACCAACCTGACGTTTGTCAGCGGCAGCGCGTTGCGCAATGACATCGGCCGCCAACTGGGCCTGAAAAAACGCCTGTCGGGCGTGCACGACTGCCGCCGCATCAAGAAGCAGCACATGGTGCACAACGCCTATTTGCCGAAGATGGAAATCGACGCGCAGACCTACCGTGTGCGCGCTGACGGCCAATTGCTGACTTGCGACCCGGCCACGGTGCTGCCGATGGCGCAGAAGTACTTCTTGTTTTAGCGCGGTACGGCAGCGTGGCGGCGCGACAATGCCGCCCATGCTGACCGTCAACAAACTCATTCCCCAAGGCAAGGGACTGGCGCCTGCGCTGACCCGTCGTGCCGCCACCGTGCAACTGAGCTGGGACGTGCGCCAGAAGAGCCGCTTTGACGCGGTGGATTCGGGCGGCCGCGTCATTGGCGTCTTTTTGCCACGTGGCATGGTGGTGCGCGGGGGCGACGTGCTGGTGGCCGAAGACGGCTCGCTCATTGCCGTGGTGGCCGCGCCGCAGCCGGTGCTGGTGGTGCGCCATTGCAGCGAACATGGCAGCCCCTTTGACCTGATGCGCGCCGCCTACCACCTGGGCAACCGCCACGTGCCGCTGGCCCTGCAGCCCGACCGCCTGGTGCTGGAGCCCGACCACGTGCTGGCCGACATGCTGCGCGCCATGCACCTGATCGTGAGCAGCGAAAACGCCGCCTTTGAACCCGAGGCCGGCGCCTACGCGGGCGGCGCTGCGCACACACATGGGCACCAGCACGACACCGGCCACGGCCATGACCACGAACACCCGCCGGGCCATGAACATGCCCACGGGCCTGATGCCGCGCATGGCACACATGGTACGCACGGCGCGGACGGCACGCACGCATCACACCCCCATGACACCACGCCGACAGGCCCCACGCCCGCCGTGCGCGGCAAGCCGCTGGGCGTCAGCATCAAGGCAGCCCCGGCACCCCACGTGCACGGCCCCGGTTGCGGCCATGACCACGGTGACCACAAGCACTGAGGCAGCGGCCGCCAATGCGGCGGCCAACGGCACCGTTAGCGGCAACAACACCCCCAGCGCCGCCACCCAGTTGCAGCTGATGTGGCTGGCATCACCAGCCCTGCCCGTGGGTGGCTTCAGCTACTCCGAAGGGCTTGAAGCGGCGGTGGAAGCCGGCCTGGTGGGCACCGAATCACAAGCTGGCGACTGGCTGCTGGCGCAACTGCAACTTGGCCTGGCGCGCGCCGACTTGCCGGCCCTGGCCGCCGCCTGCAGTGCCTGGTGCGCACACGACGCAGCCGCCGTGGCCGCCACCAACCAGTGGCTGCGGCAGACCCGCGAAAGTGCTGAACAGCGTGCGCAGGCCGAGCAGATGGGCCGCTCACTGCTGGACTGGCTGCGCAACGGCATGCACGCGTCCGACACCCGCCTGGCCACGCTGGCCGCGCTGCAACCCGCGCCGCTGTGGCCCACCGCCTTTGCGCTGGCCACGGTCTTGGCTGGCGCCACCCCGCGTGACGCGCTGCTGGCCTTTGCCTGGGGCTGGGCCGAAAACATGGCCCAGGCTGCGATGAAAGCGGTGCCGCTGGGGCAAGCGGCTGCCCAGCGCATGCTGGCACGGCTGGCCAGCGCCACCCCGGCGGTGGTGGACGCAGCGCTGGTGCTGCCGGCCGTGCAGTGGCAGGCTGCCACGCCCATGTTGGCCATACTGAGCGCACAGCACGAGGTGCAGTACTCACGTCTGTTCCGTTCCTGAGCCGGGTACGACCCCCGCCCGGCGGCGCGCGGCGCACGGCGCGCCACCGGCCGCTCCAGAGCGCCTGCCCCAGGGGCAGCACACGGCGCGATGCCACAGCCCGCCACAAGGTTCACGATTCTTTGCAGCCGAGCCCAGCCCCCACGCTGCTTGCCAGGGGCATGATGCAAGCCTGCAATCCCCCGGAGTGCCACCGTGAACGCCGCCCTCACCCACCGCCTGCTGCCCCTTGCCGCTGCGCTGCTGCTGGCCGTTGCCCCGTTGGCCAGCTCAGCACGTGGCCGCGTGGGCGTGGACCTGATGCTCGCCTGGCCGATGATGGTGTCGCCCTGGGGCTATGGCGAACTGGGTGTGGCGCTGCCTTTGACGGCCGTCACGGTGCAGTTTGGCGGCCTGCACTACCGCCACCACCACGGGCAGTGGTACCGCCCCTGGGGTCTGCGCTGGATGCTGGTGGTGCCGCCCCCGGGCCTGATGCTGCCGCCGCCGGATGCCACGCCTGAGCCTGCTGCACCTGCGTTGCCCGCCGTGCCGTCCAAGCCCGACCCCGTGATCTACCCACGCCAGGGCCAGAGCAGCGCGCAGACCGAAGCCGACCGCCGTGACTGCAACCGCTGGGCCACCACGCAGCCGGCGGCCGTGGCCGATGCGGCCGTCT
This sequence comes from uncultured Rubrivivax sp., assembly GCA_964620975.1. Lineage (GTDB taxonomy): Bacteria > Pseudomonadota > Gammaproteobacteria > Burkholderiales > Burkholderiaceae_C > Rubrivivax. The sequence goes on from CAZUKT010000046.1 coordinate 2,822, forward strand.
TTCACCGCGCGGTAGAAGCCTGCATGGACGGCCGGGGCTACACGCTGAAGTAGCGCCGCCTTTGCCGGCAGCAGGGTCGCGGTGCCGCAATGCCACCGTACTGCCAGGCCGTCACCCAGGCTGCACGCCCGCAGCGGCGAGCACGCTTCGTGCATCATGCCGCTGCATGAACCCCACCCCGTTGCACCGCATCCCTGGCCGTACCAAGAAGCTCCCTCCGCTGCGTGTGGGTGTGGGGGGCCCCGTGGGCTCGGGCAAAACCACGCTGGTGGAGATGCTGTGCAAGGCCATGCGCGACCGCTGGGACCTGGTCGTGGTCACCAACGACATCTACACCAAGGAAGACCAGCGCCTGCTCACCGTGGCCGGTGCCCTGGCGCCCGAGCGCATCGTGGGGGTTGAAACAGGCGGCTGCCCACACACCGCCATTCGCGAAGACGCGTCCATCAACCTGGAGGCCGTGGACCGGCTGCTGGAGCAGTTCCCCAACGCCGACATCGTGTTCATTGAAAGCGGCGGCGACAACCTGGCCGCCACCTTCAGCCCCGAGCTGAGCGACCTCACCATCTACGTCATCGACGTGGCTGCCGGTGAAAAGATCCCGCGCAAAGGCGGCCCGGGCATCACCAAGAGCGACCTTTTTGTCATCAACAAGACCGACCTGGCGCCTTACGTGGGCGCGAGCCTGGCGGTGATGGAAGCGGACACCCGCCGCATGCGCCCGGCCTGGGCTGGCGCGCGGCCCTACGTGATGAGCAACCTGCGCACCCAGCAGGGGCTGGCCGAGGTGGTGCAGTTCATCGAGCAACGGGGTTTGCTGCTGGCCTGACGGCCGCCGGGCGCCGGCACTGAATCCTGGCCGCCATCTGCCGATAAACAAGGGGCAGGTGTGGTTGTGCGGTTTTTGCACAGCCGTGCCTGCGGCGCACCATGCCGGGGCGCACTGCCACTTGCATCCGCACCGCCACCGTCCAGCCTGCCCCTTTGCAATGACCACCGCCACGCCCACGCTGCAACGCGAGCTCGCCCAGGCCCAGGCCGCCCGCCTGAGAGCCGAGCAGTTGCTGGCGCTCAAGGAGCGTGAACTCTTTGACACCCATGTCGAACTGCAGACGCTGATCGTCGAACTCGACAGCGTGGTGGCTTCACGCACGGCCGACGCCATAGCGGCCCGTGACGAGGCGGTGGCCGCCAACCAGGCCAAGAGCGCGTTTTTGGCCAACATGAGCCATGAGATCCGCACGCCGCTGGCGTCGATCATCGGCTTTGCCGAATTGCTGCTGGACGTGCGCACCGGTGTCAGCCAGGAAGAGGCGCTGCACACCATCATGAACAACGGGCGCCACCTGTTGCAGATCATCAGCGACATCCTGGACGTGTCCAAGATCGAAGCCGAAGGCCTGGAACTGGAACTGGCCGAAGTGCGAGTGCCGGCGCTGCTGCGCGACGTGGAACTGCTCAAAGGCCCGCGTGCCCGCGCCAAGGGCCTGGCTTTTGAGGTGAACGCCCAGCTGCCGCTGCCCACCGTGGTGACCTCTGACTACGTGCGCCTGAAACAGGTGCTGATCAATTTTTGCGGCAACGCGGCCAAGTTCACGGCCACGGGTTCGGTCACGTTGAGCGCGCGCACCGACGCGGCACGCCAGTATCTGGAACTGGCCGTCAGCGACACCGGCATCGGGCTGTCTGAAGAACAGATCGGGCGGCTCTTTCAGCCCTTTGCGCAGGCCGATGTGTCAACGACACGGCGCTTTGGTGGCACCGGGCTGGGCTTGTTCATCTGCCGCCAACTGGCCGACTTGATGGGCGGCACCGTGCGCGCCAGCGGCGTACCCGGGCAGGGCAGTTGTTTTGCGCTGCGCATACCGCTGGACGACGCAGCGCGTGCCGCACCGTGGGTGCTGACGGCCGATGACCTGGCGCGTGAGTCCGCACAAAGCGACCACCACGAGCTGCCCATACCCGCGCTGGCCGGCACCGTGCTGGTGGCCGAAGACGGTGTGCACAACCAGCGGCTGATTGCGGCCTACGTGCAGTGCACGGGCGCCACGCTGAACGTGGTGGACAACGGCGAGCTCGCGGTGCAGGAAGCCCTGGGTGGCGACTACGACCTGGTGCTGATGGACATACAAATGCCGGTGATGGACGGCGCGGCGGCGGTCACCCTGCTGCGCGGCGCCGGCTACGGCGGGCCGGTGGTGGCGCTGACGGCCAACGTCATGCGTGCCGACATCGACAAATACCGCCGCATCGGCTTTGACGACGTGCTGGCCAAGCCGATAGACCGCGTTCGCCTCTACGACGTGCTGTCGCGCCACCTCACCGCCACAGGCGCTGAACGCATGCCCGCCACGGGCAGCCATGTGGACGCGGTGGTGCAGCGCCTGGCGGCCGACTTTCGGGCCGAGGCGCCCGCCACGGCAGCCCTGCTGCACCATGCACTGCAGGCGCAGGACTGGCCGCAGGTGCGGCACATCGTGCACCGCATCAAGGGCCTGGCCGGCTCGCTCGGTTGGCCCGAGCTCACGCGCCTGGCGGCGCCGGTAGAGCAACACATCCACATCGGCGACCACGCCACGGCAGCAGCCTGCTGCACCACGCTGCTGCAGGCCATGCAGGCGCCCGCCGAAACGGCCCATGAAGTAGCGGCCCATGAAGGAGCAGCATGAGCACCGAAGCTGAACTGGCCCAGTTGATAGGCAAACCCGGCCGGCCTGCCGACAACGCCCCAGGCCCACGCGCCGAAGCCGGCTGGCCGCACTTGTGCGACGTATTTGTGGTGGACGACACCGGTGGCAGCCGCGAGCTGCTGTCGGCCATCTTGCGCAACTTTGCCGGCGGGCTGGTCATTCGCGAAGCGCGCAACGGTGTCGAGGCTGCCAACCTGTGGCTGCAGATCAACCCGCGCATCACGCTGCTGGACATCGACATGCCGGGCCTGGACGGCCTGGCCGTGCTCAAGCAGGTGCGTGCGCTGCGGTCCAGCGCCTTTGTGGCCATGATCTCTGGCGGCAGTTCCATAGACACCGTGCGCAAGGCCCTGGCGCTGGGGGCCAACGGTTTTGTCATCAAACCCTACAAGCCGCAACGCATTCTGGACTTGCTGCACAAGTACCGTGAGGTGTCGGGCGTGGACATCCTCAAGCTCTGAAGGGCCGGGCAGCTGGGGTCACCGGGTAACGATCTGGCGGTGCAGCGGCGCCAGCAGCGCCAGCAGGCGGTTTTGCGTGGCAAAGGGCAGGCCGCGTGCGTCCATGGCGAGCTGCAGTACCTCTACCAGCGCGTTGAAATCGGCCTTGGTGATTTACAGGTCGCGGTGTGATTCGAGCATGGGCGCGCCTTCGTAGACACACGGCCCGCCGCTGGCCACGCAGACCTGGTCCACCAGCTGCTGGCTCAGGTGCGTGGCTTTGGTGTCCTTGAAGAAACTGCCGATGCGCGCGTCGGCCTTGAGCCGCAGCACAAAGTCGTTCATCAGCGCCACCAGGCCGGGCTTGGCGCCCAGCGCCTGGTAGAGATCGTCACCGGCCGCACGGGCCGGCGTGGCCAGGGTCAGTGTCAGGCCCACGGCAACGGCCGCCACAGCCGACAAGGCCTGGCGGGCCCGCGTCGGGGGCAACGGGGTGGTCAGGGCGGCTTTCATGGCGGTGTTCATGGTGGTCCTCATCGGGGATGTCAAAAGGCCAGTTGTGCCGACAGGTAGCCGCCCACTTGGCGCCGTGGCTGCAGCGCCGGCACGATGCGGCCCAGGTCCACCACAGCCAGCGTCAGCGACACATGTTTGTTGGGCGCCCAGGCGATGAAGGCGTCGAACCAGTCGCTCTCGGCCAAGGCGCCATCACCGAGCACGCTGTGACGCAAGTGGTCGGGCTTGGCGCGTGCTTCCACGCCCACGGCCAGGTGGCGGCTGACGAGCCAGGCCAGGCTCATCTCGGGCAGCACCTGCGTGCGCTTGTCCAACGCGCCGCCAAAGCCCAGCAGGCCGCCCTGGTTGGCCTGCGTGACACGCAGCGTGCCGCTGAGCAACAAGCTGTGCGCCAGCAGCAGCTTGGTGGCGCTGAGGTAGATCTCGGTGCCCCTGGGCTTGGCGCCCAGCGCGCCGGTGAGTGTGGGCGCCAGGGCGCCCGCGTCCACGCGCTTGTGCAGCAGGCCCACCGCCAGTTGTGGCATCCAGGTGTCGGTGTCCAGCACGGCGTCACCGGCCAGGCGCAGCTTCAAGCCCACGATGTCTTGCCGCAGGTGCAAGCCGGCCAGGCCCAGGGCGGCCAGGTTGCTGCCCGTGTCCAGGTCTTGCTGGGCCAGCGACAGCTCCACGCGCTCGTCCCACGCCAGCGCCACACCGTGGGCCGCCAAGGCGTAGTCGCGGGTCTTGAGCCGCGTGGCGTGTGCCGTGGCGCCCCATTCGCCCTGCGTGGCATGGCTGCCCGTCACGGCCCAGGGCGAGAGGCCACCACCGGCCGCGCCGTCGACACTGCTGACGCCGCCCGTGAGCAGCAGCTTGCCGCTGGCGGCGCAGGCTGGCGCCAGCGGCATGGCCAGCGCCAGCACCGCCCCCAAGACCACGGCGCAGCGCGCCGGCAGAGTGATTCGCTTTGCCATGCAAATTCCTTGTTGACGGCCGATCAGGCCCATCCTTACGCACGGGGTGGCGGCTTGGATGCACCACCTACTATCGAGGTTTTCCAACCACCCCCACCACACCGCAGGAGAAACAACATGGGTTTGATGTCTTTCATGAAAGAAGCTGGCGAGAAGCTGTTTGGCAAGGGTGACGCCCATGCCGCGCAAGCCGCCGTGGCCGCCGCACCCACGCCAGAAAACGTGGCCGCGCTCAGCAAGGCGGCGGGCGACGCCATCGTTGGCTATATCGGCGCGCAGGGCCTGGCGGTGGACGGGCTGGACGTGGGCTTTGACGCCGAAAGCGCCACCGTCACCGTGGCTGGCCAGGTGTCTGAACAAGACACCAAGGAAAAGGTGCTGCTGTGTTGTGGCAACGTGGCCGGCGTGGCCGCCGTCAACGACATGCTCACCGTGGCCAGCCCCGCGCCCGAAGCGCAATTCCACACCGTCGTGAGTGGCGACAACCTGAGCAAGATCGCCAAAAAGTTCTACGGTGACGCCAACAAGTACCCGGCGATCTTTGAGGCCAACAAGCCCATGCTCAGCCACCCCGACAAGATCTATCCGGGGCAGGCGCTGCGCATACCGCCGCTGTAGGCCCGCGCCGCACGGAAGACAATCCGTGCCAAGAGGCCCAGGATCCACTCTGGGCCGACTGCGCGCCGGCTTGACCCTTTGGGGGATAGGACGGCCCACCCGCCGCCCGAGGGACCGATTGAGCAAGCTCTACTTCCGCTACGCCGCCATGAACGCCGGCAAGTCCACCCACTTGCTGCAGGCCGCCTACAACTACGAAGAACGTGGCATGCGCGTGCGCATGTTCACGGCCGCACATGACGACCGCAGCGGCGTGGGCGTGATCGGCTCGCGGCTGGGCCTGAACCGACAGGCCGAGACCTTTGGCGCCGGCACGGTGTTTGATTCGGCCTGGCTTCAAGAGGGCCAGCCCGGCGGCATTGCTTGCCTGCTGATCGACGAAGCGCAGTTCCTGACGCCCGAGCAGGTGGGGCAACTGCACCGCCTGGCGCACCAGCACCGCGTGCCCGTGCTGTGTTACGGCCTGCGCAGTGACTTTCAAGGCAAGGGCTTCCCCGGCGCTGTGGCGTTGCTGACGCTGGCCGACGACCTGGAAGAGATGAAGACCATCTGCGCCTGCGCGCGCAAGGCCAGCATGAACCTGCGTGTGGACGGCGAGGGCCGGCGCGTGAAAGAAGGCGAGCAGGTCATGATCGGCGGCAACGAAAGCTACCGCGCCGTGTGCCCCAGCTGCTTTTACAGCGACGGTGAAGACCCGGCCGTGGCGCCCGGCCTGTTTGGCTGAAGGTTCTCGGCTGACGGTTCTCGGCTGACGGTTTTCTGCCGACGGTTGACGCTCAGCGTCGCGTGGCCAGCCAGATGCTGGGCAGGATCAGCGCCGCGCCGGCCAAGTGATGCCAGCCCGGCTTTTCACCCAGCACCAGCCAGGCCAGCAAGGCGCCGTAGATGGGCGGCAGGTACAGCATCACCGCCGTGCGCGCTGCGCCCAGTTGGGTTTGCAGGTAGGCATAGGCGCCGTAAGACAGCACACCCGGCACCACGGCCGCCATCAGCACCAGGCCGGCGGCGGGCCAGCCCAGCGGCGGGGCGGGCATCAGCAGCGCTTCCAGCAGCGTGGTCGGAAGCAGCACCACCAGGCCGCCCAAGATGATGGCCAGGAGCCGTGGCCCCGTGTCCAGCGCGCTGGGCCAGCGCTTGAGCAGCACCGAGTACGCGGCCCATGAGGCCGCCGCCCCGGCAACCCAGGCGTCACCTGCCGTCAGCCGCACCGCCAGCAGCTTGGCCAAGTCGCCGTGTGTGATGACCACCAGCAGCCCCACCAGCGCCAGCACCACGCCCAGCCACTGCGCGGGGCGCATGCGCTCGTGCAGCAGTTGCGCGCTCAGCACCACGATGGCCAGCGGCGTGACGGAATAGATGAGCGCGATGTTGGCGCTGCTGGTGCTGCGCCCGGCCAGGTAGACCCAGGCGCCGCAGACATACATGCCGCAAAAACCCAGCACCAGCAGTTGCCGCCATTCGCGCCGCAGCGCCGCACGCTGGCGCAGCAGCGCAGGCGCCATCCACGGCGCCAGCAGCAAGGCGGCCACCGACCAGCGGCCCAGGGCCAGCATGTGCGGCGAAATCAGCCCGTTGGCCAGGCGTGCGATCACGTAGTTGGTAGACCACAGCAGCGGCACCAGCCACAGCAGCGCCAGCGCCAGGCGCGTGGCAGGTGCGGTGCGGGCAAGGCTGCCGGGCATCAGACGGGCGCGCCGAAGCCGCCCATGGCCTGCCCCATGCGCACGGCACCCCCGGGCGCCCAGGCCGGGTTAAAGGCCACGCCGCAGCCGCTGCGCTGCGGGTACAGCAGCACCACGGTAGAGCCCAGCAAGAAGCGGCCCATTTCGTCGCCCTGCTGGAGCCGTATGTCTTCGCCCTGGTAGGCCCATTCACGCAGCGTGCCGGGGCGTGGTGGGTTGACGATGCCATGCCACACCGTGGCCATGCTGCCCACGATGGTGGCCCCCACCAGCACCAGCACCCACGGCTGGCCGCTCAAGGCTCCTTGCACGCCTTCAAACACACACACCACACGTTCGTTGCGCGCAAAAAGGCCAGGCACGCCACGCGCCGTGGCCGGGTTGACGGAGAACAGTTCCCCCGGCACGTGCACCATGCGCAGCAGCCGCCCGGCGCAGGGCATGTGGATGCGGTGGTAGTCCTTGGGGCTCAGGTAAATGGTGGCGAACTGGCCACCGTGGAAGTGCGCGGCCAGCGCCGCGTCGCCGCCCAGCAGGGCCGTGGTGCTGTAGTGGTGGCCTTTGGCCTGGAAGATCTGCTCGCCTTCAATGGCCCCCAACTGGCTGATGGCGCCGTCCACCGGGCACACCAGATCAGCAGGCGCCAGCGGCCGCGCGCCCGGCTTGAGCGCCCGCGTGAAGAAGTCGTTGAAGCTGGCATAGGCCGCAGGGTCGGCATCGGCCGCTTCGGCGATGTTCACCCCGTAGCGGCCAATGAACCAGCGTATGACGCTGGTGGTGAGCGCACCGCCGGGGTGGCGTGCAAAAGCACCAGCCGCTGCGGTCAGCGCCTGCTTGGGCAACAAGTACTGCGTGGCCACGGCCACGCGTTCGCCCAGCGGTGCGGCGCCCGCGTCGGGCCCGGCATGCGGCGCCGTCACCGCAGTGGCGCCATCTGGCGCATGGCCTTGACGGCGCCTGCGCCCACGCTGGCACCAAAGCGCTTGGCCAGGCGTTCGGCCACGTTTTCATGCGGGGTGTAGTCGATGATGTCCTCGGCCTTGATGACTTCACGCGCCACGTAGTCGAGGTTGCCGGTGTGGTCGGCCAGGCCCAGGCGGATGGCTTCTTCGCCGTTCCAGTACAGGCCCGAGAACGTGTCGGGCGTGGGCTTCAGGCGTGCGCCCCGGCCTTCTTTCACCACCGCGATGAACTGGCGGTGGATCTGCTCGATGGTGGCCTTGGCGGCCGCCGTCTGGCGCGGGTTTTCGGGGCTGAAGGGGTCCAGCATGCCCTTGTTGTCGCCCGACGTCAGCAGCCGGCGTTCCACCCCCAGCTTGTCCATCAGGCCGACGAAACCAAAGCCGTCCATCAGCACCCCGATGCTGGCCTTGTCCACATAACTCTCGTCGGCCGCCACGGCAATGTAGTAGGCCCCCGAGGCACACATTTCTTCCACCACCGCGTAGACCTTCTTGTTGTGTTTGGTCTTCAAGCGCTTGATCTCGTCGTAGACGATGCCGGCCTGCACCGGGCTGCCACCGGGGCTGTTGATGCGCAGCACCACGGCCATCGCGCTTTGGTCTTCAAAGGCCGACTTCAGCGCGCCCACCAGTTGCTCGGCGCTGGCTTCGGTTTCTGCGGCGATCTCGCCCCGCACTTCAACCAGCGCCGTGTGCGGCGTGGTGGGCGCGCTGGGGGTGGACTGGCTGGCAAAGGCCATCCACACCACGGCCAGTGCCAGGCCCAGCCAAGACAGGCGGAAGAACACCCGCCAACGGCGTTCGGCGCCCTGCTGGCGCAGCAACTCGGTGGCCACACGCTCCAGGGCCGATTCAATGCCGCCGGTGGCGGTGGCCTTTCGTGCAGCCGCCGCGCTGGCCGCTGCGGCGGCGGCCAGCGCCGCAGCTTCGGTCACCGTGGGTTCACGCACCGGAGCCGGCTCGGGCGGCGTTGAAGGGGGCAAGTCGGCCGGCCCGTTGGGCGGGCTGGAATCAGGGCTGTTCATGGGGGGCTTTCTGCGGCGGCGGCTGCACGCAAAGGATCGGGACGCGGATCAAAAGGGAACAGGCCGGATGTCGCGGGAAGGATACCAATACACCTGGCCGCCGTGCTCTTGCACGGCCACCGGGGTGAGCTTGCCACGCCCACAGGGGCCGCCCACGCAGCGGCCGTCGGCCGGCTCGTAGGTGGCGCCGTGGATGCTGCAAAGAATCCATCGCTTGTCCATGTCCAGGAACTCACCGGGCTGCCAGTCCATTTCGGTGGGCACGTGCAGGCAGCGGTTCAGGTACGCACGCACCGTGCCGTCAAAACGCAGCGCAAAAGCGCGCATCGGGCGGCCATATTCCAGCACGTCCCAGACCCAGGCACGGCCGCGCTCTTGCACGTCGTCCGACGTGCACAGCGGTTCGGCGGCCAGGGTGTCGCCGGCGTCAGGGGTGCCTGGGGTGGTCATGCGCTCATGCGCTCATGCCGTCATGCCCATGCCGTGTTGCCAGCAACGTCAGGCATTTTCGAGCAGCCAGTCGTGCAGCTCGCGTGTGCTGTGCACCACGGCCAGCGGGCCATGCGCGGCAAAGGCTTCGGCGTCGTGCGCACCGTAGCTCACGGCCACCCTTTCAGTGCCGGCGTTTTGCGCCAGTTGCAGGTCGTGTGTGGTGTCGCCGATCATCAAAGTGCGCTCAGGCGTGGTGCCCAGCTCGGCCATCAGCTCTTGCAACATCAGCGGGTGCGGCTTGCCGGCGGTTTGATCGGCCGTGCGCGTGGCGTCAAACATGGCGTGCAGCTGCGAATGCGCCAGGGCGTCGTCCAGCCCGCGCCGGCCCTTGCCGGTGGCCACGGCCAGCAAATGGTTGCGCGCCTTCAGCTCGGCCAGCATCTCCAGCGTGCCGGGGAAGAGCACCAGGTCGTCCTGGCTGGCGATGTAATGGTGGCGGTAGCGCTGGCCCAGTTCGGGGTAACGCGCCGCCGGCAGGCCGGGGACGGCGTGCTGCAGCGCGTCGTGCAGGCCCAGGCCGATGACAAATGCAGCGTCGGCGTCACTGGGCACGGGCACGCTGATGTCGCGACAGGCGGCCTGTATGCAGCGCACGATGAGCATGGTGCTGTCAAAGAGCGTGCCGTCCCAGTCGAAGGCAATGAGGTCGAAGCGGCGGTGTCGGGTCATGTCAGTACCGCACGGCCGTTCCGAAGGTACTGACCGTCCCCTCGGGGGGCCGAGAGCCGCGGCTCCAAATCCGCCTGCGCGGACTTGGACGGCACGAGGGACTCGTGCCTCTGGCGCAAGGCAGCGAACGAAGTGAGCGTGGGGGCATCATTTCAACAGTTTGTCGCACTCGTCGGGCAGGGGCGCTCGCAGGGTGATGCGCGCACCGGAGGCGGGGTGGTCAAAGCTCAGCAACGCGGCATGCAAGAACATGCGTGCAAAACCGCGTTCACGGGCAAAGGCCTTGTTGCGGGCAAAGTCGCCGTACTTGGGGTCGCCCACGATGGGGTGGCCGTGGTGCGCCAGGTGCACACGGATCTGGTGCGTGCGGCCGGTTTTGATGGTCACGTCCAGCAGCGTCGCCGGCATCGCACCGCCCAGCTTCTTCACCACCTTTACCAGGCTGATGCTGCGGCGGCCGTCTTCATGCGCGGCCGGCACCACCCGCACATGACGCTCGCCGGCGGCGTCCAGGGTCTTGTGCAGGGCCAGGTCAATCACCTTCAGGTTGGCCGGCCATTCACCAAACACCAGGGCGGCGTAGCTCTTGCCGGTATCGCGCGAACGGAACTGGTCTTGCAGCGCCGTGAGCGCACTGCGTTTCTTGGCCAGCAGCAGGATGCCCGAGGTTTCTTTGTCCAGCCGGTGCACCAATTCCAGGAAACGCGCCGTGGGCCGCGACTGGCGCAGTTGTTCAATCACACCAAAGCTGACGCCGCTGCCACCGTGCACCGCCACGCCTGCAGGTTTGGCGATGGCCAGCAGGTGTTCGTCTTCCAGCAGCACCGGAAACTCCCGCGCCGGGGCCGGTGGCGCTGTGCTGGGCGCGGCCAGGCGCATGGGCGGCACACGGATCTGGTCGCCGCCGGCGACGCGGGTGTCGGCACTGGATCGGCCCTTGTTGACACGCACTTCGCCGCTGCGGATGACGCGGTAGATGTGCGTCTTGGGCACGCCCTTGAGCAGCCGCATCAGGTAGTTGTCCAGCCGCTGGCCCGCAGATTCAGCGTCCACCACCAGGTGCCTGACCTCGGCGGCGGCGGGGTCCCTTGGGGGCTGCTCTTTGACCGCTATACTGCGCAGCTCCACGGTTTAGGCTGTAAGTGCTTGATTTATCGGAGTTTACCCGGGCACTTGGGGTTGTATCGTGGTTCAGCGTGCACGGCTGCCGTGCATGCGCAAGGGGTGATGCAACGCCTGCAGGTGCATCCAGGCCGTGGTCCCCAAGTGACCCGGTGGGGTGTTGAAGCAGGCGGCAGAGAGTCGCAAGAGAACCCCGCTTCGCTCACCCGAAGCCCCGAAAATTCAAGGTGCCAGGCCCGGTAAGTACCGACCTTGCACCCGCGTCCGGCCCGCAGTCGCAGCCCATGTCGTTTCAGTCTCCCACCCACCGCTCCACGAGGCCCCGGCTCTTTGCCGATGCGGCCGGTGCGGCAGCATGGCCGCGTGATCCGCGGCCGTGCGGGCAGGCCGGCACATCCGCAGCCACGTACAGCCGCACGCACGCGCCAACGCTGCGCGCCTGAGGCCCCGTTCGGGGCATCTGCGCAGTCCAGGGCATTTCGCGCCAACGGTTCTGTCGCTTTTCTCGTGCATCGATGTGGAGGCACCGTGCAGCCTTTGGCTGTGGGGTGTTTGACAAGTCGCGCCCACTGGGGCGCGCTCGGGAGTGCACATGAAACGCATGCTGATCAACGCCACGCAGCCGGAAGAGCGGCGCCTGGCCATCGTCGACGGGCAAAAGCTCGTCGACTTCGAAACTGAAATCGAAGGGCGCGAACAGCGCAAGGGCAACATCTACAAGGCGGTGATCACACGGGTGGAGCCTTCGCTGGAGGCCTGCTTCGTGGACTACGGCGAAGAACGCCACTGTTTCCTGCCCTTCAAGGAAATCTCCAAGATCTACTTCCGCGAAGGCGTGGACGCCCGCACCGCGCGCATCCAGGACGCCATGAAAGAAGGCGACAACCTGCTCGTGCAGGTTGAAAAAGAAGAGCGTGGCAACAAGGGCGCTGCGCTGACCACCTTTGTCAGCCTGGCCGGCCGCTACCTGGTGCTGATGCCCAACAGCCCGCGCGGTGGTGGCGTGAGCCGCCGCATCGAGGGCGAAGACCGCGAAGAGCTGAAGGAAAACCTCGAACAGC
>CAZUKT010000047.1:0-14982 GCA_964620975.1 uncultured Rubrivivax sp.
CCAGCGACAACCTCGTCGGCCCGGGCAAGCGGCCGTTCCAGACCATCATCCCGGCCTTTCTCACCAAAGGCGGCAAACCCGTCATGAGCTACGGCGTGATGGGGGGCGACATGCAGCCGCAAGGCCACTTGCAGACCCTGGTGCGCATGCTTGACTACCACCAGCACCCGCAAGCGGCGTGTGACGCACCACGCTGGCGGTACTTTGGCGGCGTGCTCAATGCCGAGCAGGGGTTTTACGCTGCCACGGCGCAAGGCCTGCGTGAGCTGGGCCACCGCGTGGAGCCCTTTGCCGACAGTTACCAGGACTACGGCGCCGGGCAGTTCATCTGGCGCCTGGACGAAGGCCAGGGCGACGTGGCGGCGTTGGGCTACGCCGCTGCCAGCGACCCCCGGCGCGACGGGCAGGCTGCGGGCTACTGACACACAGCCACGCGGGGCAGGTTGCGTCAGCGCTTGCACCGCAGGCTGTCACAGTCAGGCGCTAGGCTGGGCGCTGCGCACCATTTGCGCGTTTTCGCGTTCGCATCCCGCCATAGCCGTCAGCCTGCACATGCGCCACAGCCACCGAATTCACCGATTGTTCCCTTCAATGTACGTGGCAGCGTGGGCCGCCTGGCTGGGCTGCCTGGGCACGCAGGCGCATGCGCAAGGCCAGGCGCAGCCCCAAGGCCAATCCCAAGCCCAGGGCACCGAGCCACAACCCGAAGGCGTGCCGCAGACCCAGACCGTGCAGATCCAGGCAGGCCGCTTCCGCAGCCACGCCGGCAAGGCCAGCCTCAGCGGCGACGAGCTCTCTCGTGTGCCAGGCTCTGGCGGCGACCCCATGAAGGCCCTGCAAAGCCTGCCGGGCGTGGCCATGGTGGACGACACCAGCGGCGAGCCCGCCGTGCGTGGCGCCCGGCCTTCTGACAACGCCTACCTGGTGGACTTTCTGCCCGTGGGCTATCTCTTCCACGTGGGCGGCTTTGCCAGTGTCTTCAACCCCGATCTGATCCGGCGCTTCAACCTGGCCAGTGCCGCCTGGAGCCCCGAATACCCCAACGTGGTGGGCGCCGTGTTTGACGTGGCCCTGCGCGAACCGCGCAGCGACCGGCTCGGTGGCCATGCCGACTTCAGCCTGCTGGGTGCCAACGTGTTGGCCGAAGGCCCGTTGGGCGACGGTGTGAGCTTCTTCCTGGCGGCCCGGCGCAGCTGGTTTGACCTGGTCGCCAAGACCGGCGAAGACAAGGAAGAAGGCGTGACATTCACCATGCCCGTCTACACCGACACCCAGGGCCGCGTGCAGTGGACGCTGGGCTCGGCGCACCGGGTGCGGCTGGACTTCAGCACCGCGAGTGACCGCATCGCCTTCACGGTGGCGCCCGGTGCCAAGGCCGCCGAGCGTGAGCCGGTGCTGGCCGGCAACAGCGCCCAGCACCAGAGCTACAACTCGGTGGCCGTGGTGTGGGAAACCGACATCGACAAACGCATCAGCCACACCGTGGCCCTTGGCCGCATGGCGCGGCAGGAGTCTGCCCAACTGGGCAGCGCCGGGCGCCTTGCGCTGCAGACAAGCACCACTTACCTGCGGCAGCGCCTGCAGATTGCCGCCAGCCGGGAGCACGAAGTCACCCTGGGGGGCTCGCTGCAAAGCACGCTGGTGGATCTGGACCTGGATTTCAAGAACCCGCGCTGCACAGAATTCGACCCCAATTGCGACATCACCAGTGCCGCACGGCAACTGTCGAGCCAGACCAGCCGCCAAAACGCCGCCGACCTGTACCTGTCTGACCGGTGGCAGATGAGCCGCCAATGGGCCGCCACCGCCGGCCTGCGCTACAGCCACGACGCCTACCTCAAACAGTCGGCCACCGAGCCCCGGCTCGGCCTGGAGTGGAGCTTGTCATCCGACACCACGGTGTCCGCAGGCTGGGGCCGCCACAGCCAGGCGCCGGCCATGGAGCAGTCGCTGCGCGACATCGGCAACCCGCAATTGCGCCCCTTGCAATCGACACACGCCGTGCTGGGCGTGACGCAAGTGCTGGCGGCGGGCTGGAGCTTGCGTGCCGAGGCCTATGCCAAGACCTTTGACCGCTACGCCGTGTCAGACCCGGTGTCCAACTACCGCAATGGCGCCAGTGGCTCGGCGCAAGGCCTGGAATTGCTGGTGAAGAAGGAAGCGGTGGGCGCGTTCTCTGGCTTTGCATCGCTGAGCCTTTCACGCGCACGCCGCCACAACGACAGCACTGGCGAGTCCTTCCCTTTTGACTTTGACCAGCCCGTCATCGCGTCGCTCGTGGGGCAGTACAAGTTGTCTGAACGCTGGCAGTTTGGCGCCAAGTGGAGCTTTCACACCGGTGCGCCTTTCACGCCCGTGGTGGGCACCGGCCTGTACCCCGACGGCCGCGTGCGCCCGGTGTATGGCGGTATCAATTCAGAGCGTGTGCCCGACTACCACCGGCTGGACTTGCGCGCCGACGCGTCGTTCACGCCCCGCCTGGTGGGCTACGCCGAACTCATCAATGCCTATGCGCGCAAGAACGTGGTCGGCTACAGCTACAGCGCCGACTACAGCGAGCGTGAAGCGGTGCTGCAGTTGCCGATGCTGGTTTCGTTTGGCATCAAGTACAAGTTCTGAAGCCGAGCCGGCCAGTCCGCAGGCCTTGGGCATACTGCCAGGCTGAGGACACCATGCAAGACAGCCGCGACAAGCACAACACCCGCTCTGCAAGCCAGGCCCCGGCTGCGCCAACCGCTGCCGCCGTGGCACCCTGCGCTTGACCGGCGCCATGCGCCCTGCGCCAGCGCCGGTTTGGCCCGGCCTGGCTTTGGCCTTGGCCGGCTCCATCGCCTTCAGCGCCAAGGCCATCATCGTCAAGCTGGCCTACCGGCATGGGGTGGACGCGGTCACGCTCATCATGTACCGCATGCTCTTTGCCATGCCGCTGTTTGTGGCCCTGGCCTGGTGGGCCGGGCGCGGCAAGCCGGCGCTGACGCGGCGTGAGCTGGGTGTGGTGGCGCTGCTCGGTTTTAGCGGCTACTACCTGGCGAGTTTTCTGGACTTTGCCGGCTTGCAGTACATCAGTGCCAGCCTGGAGCGGCTGATCCTGTACCTCAACCCCACCATCGTGCTGGCCCTGAGCGTGGCGGTGTTCAAGCAGCGTGTGCGCACGCGCCAGTGGTTGGCGCTGGCCGTGAGCTATGCCGGCGTGTTGCTGGTGTTTGGGCATGAGGTGCAGTTCAGTGGGGCCAACACCGTGTGGGGCGCGGCGCTGGTGTTTGGCAGCGCGCTGAGTTATGCGGTTTATCTGGTGGCCAGCGGCGCCGAGGTGCAGCGCCTGGGCGCGCTGCGGCTCACCGGTTGGGCCACCTCGGTGGCTTGCGTGCTGTGCATCACGCAGTTTGTGTTGTTGCGCCCGCTGGCCGCAGCGGCCGTGGCGCCCCAGGTGCTGTGGCTGTCGCTGCTGAATGCCGTGTTGTGCACCTTTGTGCCAGTGCTGATGGTGATGATGGCCATAGAACGCATAGGCGCCACGCTGACGGCGCAGACGGGCATGATCGGCCCGCTGTCCACCATCGCCATGGGCGTGCTGCTGCTCGGCGAACCCTTCAACGCGTGGATTGGCGCGGGCACGTTGCTGGTGCTGGCCGGTGTGTGGCTGCTGGCGCGGGCGCGGTGAACAAATCAATTTTCAATACAAGAAAGATCTGAACATGGACCTCGGCATTCAAGGCAAGTGGGCGCTGGTGTGCGCCGCCAGCAAAGGGCTGGGCAAGGGGTGCGCCGTGGCGCTGGCGCGGGAAGGCGTGAACGTGGTCATCACCGCGCGCGGCGCTGATGCGCTGCAGGCCACGGCCGCAGAAATTGCCGCGCTGGCGCCGGGGGTGCAGGTGCGCACGGTGGCCGGTGACATCACCACCGCACAGGGCCGTGCCGCCGCGCTGGCGGCCTGCCCGCAGGTGGACATCCTCGTCAACAACGCGGGCGGCCCGCCGCCGGGGGACTTTCGTGACTGGGACCGCGACGCCTGGATCAAGGCGCTGGACGCCAACATGCTGACGCCCATCGAGCTGATCAAGGCCACGGTGGATGGCATGGCCGAACGTGGTTTCGGCCGGGTGGTGAACATCACGTCGGCCGCCGTGAAGGCGCCCATCGACATCCTGGGCCTGAGCAACGGCGCACGTTCGGGCCTGACGGGCTTCGTGGCTGGTGTGGCGCGCCAGCCCCGGCTGGCCGGGCGCAACGTGACGATCAATGCACTCTTGCCCGGCCCCTTTGACACCGACCGCCTGCGTGGCACGGCGGTGGGCGCAGCCGCCAAGAGCGGCCGCAGCGTGGAGGCCGTGCTGGACGAGCGCCGCCTGCTCAACCCCACACGCCGCTTCGGCACGGCCGACGAATTTGGCGCGCTGTGTGCCTTCATCTGCAGCGTGCATGCGGGCTACATCACCGGGCAAAACCTGCTGCTCGACGGTGGTGCTTATCCGGGCACGTTTTAGCCGCTACAGCGTGCGGCGCCAGGCCGACACCACGATGCCTGCCACGATGAAGGCAAATGCCAGCGCGTGGTAAGTCTGTGGCGCCTCGCCCAGCAGCAGCGTGGACAGCAGGGCGGCAAACAGTGGCGTGAAGTTGTTGAAGAAGGCCGCCATGGCCGGCCCGCCTTCGGCCACGCCCAGACCCCAGCAGCGATAGGCCACGACGGACGCACCCAGCGACACGTACAGCAGCGCGGCCGCCACGCCCGGGCTCCAGCGTATGGGTGCTGCACCCAGCGCCTGTTCCCCGGCGGTAAACAGACCCGCAGCCAGCAAACCAAACAGCGTTTGCACCAGCAGAAAGCCAGCCCAGTCCCAGTCAGGCCGTTGCGTGCCTTGCATGTGGGCCGGTGGCCGCGCCAGCAGCCAGCTGTAGAAGGCCCAGCCGATGATGGCCAGCAGGATGAAACCGTCACCCGGCACAAAACGCACGTGCAGCAGCGTGTCGAGTGAACCCCGGCCGATGACGGTGCACACGCCCACGAGGCCCAGCGCCGCGCCCCACAACTGCTGGCGCGTGGGGTGCACGCCGTAGAAGAGCGCGCCCACCGCCAGCATCCACACCGGCATGCTGGCCGCCACCAGGGTGACGTTGAGCGGCGACGAACTGATGAGCGCCAGGTACTGCAGCGAATTGAAGGCACCCACACCCAGCAGGCCCAGCAGCAGCAGGTAGCGCCAGCGCTGGGTGATGCGTGACAGTGGCGTCAGCGCGCGCCAGGCGATGGGCAGCAGGATCAGCGCCGTCAGTGCCCAGCGCAGCAGGTTCAGCGTGAGCGGCGGCACCTGGCCGGCGCCGGGCGGGCCGGCCGCCAAGCCACCGGCCACCCAGCGGCCCACCACGGCGTTGCCGGCCCACAGCAGCGGCGCCACCGTCATGAGCAGGGCCAAGCAGGGCGTGAGCTTCACGGGGCGGTGCCTGCGGAGGCCGGGCGCATGGCGCTGCAGTTCCAGCACTGCTCAAACGGGCCTTCGACCAGTTCGCCGCAAGCCGCGCAGGCCCAGCGGGTGTGGGGGGTGCGCTGCCAGCTGTCGAGCAAGGCCTGGCCTTGGGCGTGTTGCGCGGCGTCCTGCACCCACACCTCGGGCAGGCTCTGGTCCATGGGGATCTCGCCGGCAATGCCGCTGGCATAGGCCCGCTGCACCGTGGCGGGCACGCCGGCACCGCTGAGCATGTCGGCCCACAGCGTGGCCAGGGCGAGGTTGGGCGCTTGCAGCAGTCTCTTCATGGTGGGCCGCATGGTGCCATGCCCTGGGCGATGTCCTGGCGCTGCGCGGGTGGTACGCGGACGATGCATCTGCCGATGCCCCGTGCGCTGCGCCGGGCCGCCGCCTGGCTTAACCTCCGGGCGCGTCAATGCAAGCACTTCAACAGGAGACCCCATGCCCCGCGCCATACAGATCACCGCCTTTGGCGGCCCCGAGCAACTGCAACTCGTGGACCTGCCCGTGGGCGAGCCCGGCCCCGGCGAGATCCGCATCCGCCACCATGCCTGCGGCCTGAACTTCTTCGACGTCTACCAGCGCACCGGCCTGTACGCCAACCCGCTGCCATTGACGCTGGGCATGGAAGGCGCAGGCGTGGTGGAAGCGGTTGGCGAGGGCGTCACCCACCTGGCCCCGGGCGACCGTGCCGCCTACGCCAGCAACCCGCCCGGCAGCTACAGCGAAGCGCGTGTCATGCCCGCCAAGAACGTGGTGCGCCTGCCCGACGGCATTGCCTTTGACACCGCCGCCGGCATGATGCTCAAGGGCCTGACGGCGCAGTACCTGCTGAAGAAGACACGGCCGGTGGAAGGCCTGCAAGCTGGCGACCACGTGCTCTTCCACGCGGCGGCGGGCGGTGTGGGCCTGATCGCCTGCCAGTGGGCCAAGGCGCTGGGTCTGCAGCTCATAGGCACCGCCGGCGGCGCGGCCAAGTGCGCGCTGGCGTTGGAACATGGCGCCGCTCACGTCATCGACTACACGCGTGAAGATTTTGTCGCCCGCGTCAAGGACATCACCGGGGGCAAGGGTGTGAAGGTGGTTTATGACTCGGTGGGCAAGGACACGTTTGAAGGCAGCCTGAATTGCCTGCGGCCGTTTGGCCTGATGGCCAGCTTCGGCAACGCGTCGGGCCCGGTGGCGCCGTTTGCGCCTGGCATGCTGGGGCCCAAGGGCTCGCTCTACGTGACACGGCAAACGCTGTTCACCCACATCGCCACGCGCGAGGCCACGCAGGCCATGGCCGACGACCTGTTTGCCGTGGTCGGCAGCGGCGCCGTCAAGATCCGCATCGACCAGCGTTACCCGCTGGCGGATGTGGCGCAGGCGCACCGCGACCTGGAGGCGCGCAAGACCACCGGCTCGACCGTGCTGCTGCCGTAAAAGCGGGGGCTTGACCATGAAAACGGGGCCCATGTGGCCCCGCGCTTCTTTCAGGCCCTGGCGGGCTGCAGACTGCCTACTGCTTACTGGCCGGCGAACTTGTAGTCGGTCTTGGCCTTGCTGCGCAGTTCTTCCTGGAAGCGTTGCATGGTCACTTGTTCCAGGCGCTGCTTGATCTGGCCTTTGACTTCTTCAAAGCCCGGGAAGGTGGCTTCACGGGTGTCGTCCAGGCGGATGATGTGGAAGCCAAACTGGCTCTTCACCGGCTCGGGTGTCATTTCGCCCTTCTTCAGCTTGGTCAGCGCGGCGCTGAATTCGGGCACGTAGCTGTCGGGCTTGGCAAAGTCCAGGTCACCACCGTTTGCACCCGAACCCGGGTCCTTGCTGTGTTTCTTGGCCAGGTCTTCAAACTTGGCACCGGCCGTGATCTGGGCCAGGATGGACTTGGCTTCGTCTTCTTTTTCCACCAGGATGTGGCGGGCCCTGTATTCAGTGCCGCTGGACTGGGCCTTGAACTTGTCGTATTCCACCTTGGCGGCTTCGTCGGTGGCGGGGTTCTTCTTGCGGTAGTCGTCAAACAGCTCGCGGATCAGGATGCTCTGGCGCGCCAGTTCCATCTGCGCGGCAAAGTCGGGTTTGGCGGCCAGGCCGCGCTTTTGCGCTTCTTGCACAAAGATCTCGCGCAGCACCACCTGGTCGCGGGCCTGGGCCTGCATCTCGGGGGTGACTTGCTGGCCGCCACGCGCGGCTTGCTGCAGCAGTTGCTCCACACGTGCCTTGGGCACGGGCTTGCCGTTGACGATGGCAATGTTTTGCGCCAGGGCTGCTGCCGGCAGCAGCAGGGCGGCCACGGTCAGGGCCAGGGCCAGAGCCGGGGTCTGGGCGGCAGGAAACTTGGTCTTCATGGGCGGAGTGAGCTTTCGCTTTTTGGCAGAGGTGGCACCGCCCGGCGGGCGGCTTGTTGGTGTCAACGCGGGCCAGCCGCCTGTGGCTGACAGCGTTTGTGCGGGCGGCCCCTGGGGCGTTTCAGGCCTCCTGGGGTGCCTTGGCGACGATGGCCAGGGCATGCACACCCTGCTCGGCCAACGGACCCAAAGAATCATACACAAGGCGGTGCCGCGCCACGCGCGCCAGCCCGGCAAAGCGGCCGCTGGTGATGTGCACCGTAAAGTGCC
This sequence comes from uncultured Rubrivivax sp., assembly GCA_964620975.1. GTDB lineage: Bacteria > Pseudomonadota > Gammaproteobacteria > Burkholderiales > Burkholderiaceae_C > Rubrivivax. The sequence goes on from CAZUKT010000047.1 coordinate 8,066, forward strand.
GGCCCTCGCGTGCGCCGGCATGGCCGGCATGCAGGTGGCTGTCGTCCAGCACCTCCAGGTGTTCAGGCGCCAGTGCGGCTTGCAACTTGGTGGCGATGTCCAGGTCGGTCATGCGCCCTCCGGCTTGAAGCTGATGGCGGCCGAGTTGATGCAGAAGCGCTCGCCCGTGGGTTCGGGCCCGTCTTCAAACACATGGCCCAGGTGGGTGCCGCAGCGGTTGCAACGCACTTCGACGCGCACCATGCCGTGGCTGGCGTCGCGCACCCGCTCAACCACCTCGCTGTTGATGGGCTCCCAGTAGCTGGGCCAGCCGCAGCCGGCGTCAAACTTGGTGCGGCTTTCAAACAGCGGTGTGCCGCAGCCCACGCACAGGTAGTTGCCGCTGGCCGTGTGGTCCCAGTAGCGGCCCGTGAAGGCGGGTTCGGTGGCGGCGTGGCGGGCCACCTTGTATTGCACCGGGTCCAGCTCGGCGCGCCACTCGGCGTCGGTCTTGCGCACGGGGTAGCGCGGGTCGTCGTGGGAATGTGGCATGGCTTGGGGTTGGGTGATGGAGAAAAGGTGTGTCGGGCGCAGCGGACGTGCCGGGGTGCGGTGCATGCCGGGCGTATCGGCCCCATGAATCGTGCGTTCAGGACGAGCACGACACTTCCAGCTGTGCCGCCCAGGTGGGTGGGAAGCCGGCGTCAGCGTCTTGCCCCGCATGTTCGTCGAAGGGGCGCTGCAATACTTTCAGCAGCCGCGTCACTTCAGCAAATTCACCCCGCTCGGCTTGCTCGATGGCGGTCTGGGCCAGGTGGTTGCGCAGCACAAACCTGGGGTTGACGCGGTTCATGCGCTCGGCACGTTCTGCGCCCACGCTGCCCTCTTGCTGCAGGCGCGCCGCGTAGCGGCTTGCCCAGGCGTCAAAGGCGGCGCGGTCGATGAACACATCGCGCACCAAGGCGTTGTCGGCTCCCGCCGCGCTGTCAAACCGCGCCAGGCGGCGCCAGGTGATGCTGAAGTCGGCCTTGTCCTTGGCCATCAGGCCCAGCAGGGCGTCAGCCAGCGCACGGTCTTCTTCATGCGCTTCACGCAGCCCCAGCTTGGCGCGCCAGGCGCCGAGCATGGCATCGGCATAGGCCGCCTTGTAGGGCTCCAGCGCGGCCAGGGCGGTGTCGCTGTCGCCAATCAGTGGCATCAACGCCTGGGCCAGTGCGTGCAGGTTCCAGAAGGCCACGGCGGGCTGGCGGGCGTAGGCGTAGCGGCCTTGGCTGTCGGTGTGGTTGCAGATGTGGCCGGGGTCGAAGGCGTCCAGGAAACCAAAGGGCCCGTAATCCAGCGTCAGCCCCAACAAGGACATGTTGTCGGTGTTCATCACGCCGTGGCAAAAACCCACCGCCTGCCACTGTGCCAGCAGCGTGGCGGTGCGGTGCGCCACGGCTTGCAGCAGGGCGGCGTAGGGCTGCGCCGGGCCTTGCAGGTCAGGAAAGTAGCTTTCGATGGCGGCGTCTGCCAGGCGGCGCAGCGCGGCTTCGTCCTGTGCGGTGTGGGTGTAGTGCTCAAAGTGGCCAAAGCGCAAGAAACTGGGCGCCACGCGGGTCACCACGGCGGCGGTTTCCAGGCCTTCACGCCGCACCGGCAGTGGCGAGCCCACGATGGCCAGTGCGCGTGTGGTGGGGATGCCCAGCGCGTGCATGGCTTCCGAGCACAGGTATTCGCGTATCGATGACCGCAGCACGGCGCGGCCGTCGCCCATGCGGGAATACGGCGTCAGGCCGCTGCCCTTGAGCTGCACTTCCAGCGCGCCCATCGGCGTCTGGGCCTCGCCCAGCAGCAGCGCACGGCCGTCGCCCAACTGGCCGGCCCAGGCACCGAACTGGTGGCCCGAGTAGGCCGTGGCGCATGGGGTGAACGGGGCGCCGCGCGCAGGCTGGGCATTGCCTGCCAGCAATTGCAGGGCGTCGGGCGTGTGCAGCCATTCGGCCCAGCCCATGTCAGCCGCCAGCGTGGTGTTGGTGGCCACCCAGTGGGGTGCGGGCAGGGGCTGCGTGGCCTGGTCCACGGCAAAGGGCGGGCCCAGGCGGCGCACAAAGCCGTCTTCGCGCCAGGCCGGCAAGGCCATGGCCACCAAGGGTTCGGGAGCATTCATGGCGTCAATTGTGATTGGCGCTGCCGCCAACACGGGCGCCGGGGTCATCCCTTGGTTTGTCCCTTGCGGGACATCGCTTCGGGGTAGTCACTGAGCGCAAGGGGCATGCTCTTGCGCTACCTTCGCGCCCGGTTCATGAATTAACGGAGATAGACAATGAAACTCGCCACCCGACTGTCTGGCATGACGGCACTTGCCGCAGCCGCCCTGGTGCACGGCTCTGCATTTGCCCAGGCCGGCGAAACGGTCAAGATTGCCTGGATCGACGCGCTCACGGGCCTGACTGCCGCCACCGGCCAGAACCAGCTCAAGGGTTTCCAGTTTCTGGCCGAGCGCTTCAGCCAGAAAAACGCCGCCGGCGTGAAGTTCCAGATTGTTTCGTTTGACAACAAGCTCAGCCCGCAGGAAACCGTCAACGCGCTGCAGGCCGCCATTGACCAGGGCATCCGCTATGTGGCCCAAGGCACCGGCACCGGCCCGGCCACGGCCATCATCGACTTCCTGAACAAGTACAACGAACGCAACCCCGGCAAGGAAGTTGTGTTCCTCAACTACGCGGCCGTAGACCCATCACTGACCAATGAAAAGTGCAGCTACTGGCACTTCCGTCTTGACGCCCACACATCCATGAAGATGGAAGCCCTGACCACCTTCATGAAGGACCAGAAGGACGTCAAGAAGGTCTACCTGATCAACCAGAATTACGCACACGGCCACCAGGTGGTGAAGTACGCCAAGGAAAACCTGGCCACCAAGCGGCCCGACATCCAGATCGTGGGTGAAGACCTCACGCCGCTGGCGCAGACACGAGACTTCGCGCCCTACATCGCCAAGATCAAGGCATCGGGCGCCGACACGGTGGTCACGGGCAATTGGTCGTCAGACCTGACGCTGCTGGTGAAGGCGGCCAACGACGCCGGCCTGACCGCCAAGTTCTACACCTACTACGCGCCGGTCAGCGGCACACCCACGGCACTGGGCGCCAACGCCGCCGGGCGTGTGTTTGTGGTGGGCGTCATGCCCTATGAATCCGCCGGCGGCCGCAAGCTCATGGACGAATACAAGGCCAAGTTCAACGACGACTTCTACACGGCGCAGATCTTCAACGCCTACGGCTTGCTGACCACCGCCATGGCCAAGGCCAAGAGCACCGACCCGGCCAAGGTGGCTGCCGCCATGGAGGGGCTTGAATTTGCCGGCATGGCCGGCCCTGTGACCATGCGCAAGACCGACCACCAGCTTCAGCAGCCGGTGTACATCACGCAGTGGCTCAAAGCTGGCCCCAAGCCTTTTGACTACAGCGTCGAAAACACGGGCTACAACTTCCGCACCGTGAAGACCTACGAGGCCTACGTGGCCAGCACGCCCACGTCGTGCCAGATGAAGCGCCCAGGCGGTTGATCCCGACCCTCTTGCGTCAGGCCCCGTGGAGTCCGCTCCTCGGGGCCCTTTGCGTCGGATAAATCGCGCTTGGACCAGATCCTCATCAATGTGTTGAATGGCATCAGCGCCGGGCTGCTGCTGTTCATGCTCAGTTCGGGCCTGACGCTCATCTTCAGCATGATGGGCGTGCTCAACTTTGCCCACGCCAGTTTCTACATGGTGGGGGCCTACATTGCCTATTCGCTGACCAAGGCCGTGGGTTTCTGGCCCGCGCTCTTCTTGGCACCCTTGCTGGTGGGTGGGTTGGGTGCGCTGTTTGAGCGCACGGCGCTGCGCCGCGTGCACAAGTTTGGCCATGTGCCCGAGCTGCTGATCACATTTGGCTTGTCGTTTGTGGTGCTGGAACTGGTCAAGCTGGTGTGGGGTTTGTCGTCGGTGCCGTTTCCGCCGCCGGCTTTGCTCGAAGGCGCGGCCTTTGCCGTGGTGCAGTCACCCGCCACGGGCCTGAGCTTGGTGTGGGGTGCTGCGCCGGCCGACATTTGCAGCGCCAGCGCTGCCGTGGTGGCGAGTTGCTCCACGTTCCCGGCTACGCGCTTTTTCATGATGGTGGTCGCACTCGTGATGCTGCTGGCGCTGTGGCTGCTGCTCACACGCACACGCATTGGTCTTGTCATTCAGGCCGCGCTCACCCACCCCGAGGCGGTGGAATCGCTGGGCCACAACGTGCCGAGAGTCTTCATGCTGGTGTTTGGCAGTGGCTGCGGTTTGGCCGGGCTGGCCGGGGTGATGGGTGGGGTGACGTTTGTCACCGAGCCTTCCATGGCCACCATCGTGGGCTCGATCATCTTTGTGGTGGTGGTGGTGGGCGGCATGGGCTCGTTGGCCGGGGCTTTTGTGGCGTCCTTGCTGATTGGCCTGATGCAGACGCTGCCGATCACGGTGGACAAGTCTCTGGTGGACCTGGCCCGCTCGGTGGGCTGGGCCGTGAGCACCGCCAACCCGGCCTACCCGGTGCTGAAGATCACACTCGCCCAGGCGGCGCCCATCCTGCCTTACCTGCTGCTGGTGCTGATACTCATCTTCCGCCCCAAGGGCCTGCTGGGCACGCGCGAAGGGTGAAGACCACCATGCTGATCAAGATGCCGCAAGCGTCGGCAACGCCGCAAACGCTGCCAGCGGTTCAAGGGCACCTGTGACTTCGCACGCATCGCGCCCGCGCTACCGCTTCAAGCCCTGGAACGTGGGGCGCTGGGTGCTGTGGGGCTTGTTTGCGCTGGTGCTGCTGGTGGCGCCGCTGCTGTGGAAGAGCAGTTTTGCGCACACCATGCTGTCGCAGATGGGCATCGCCATCATTGCCTGCCTGGCCTACAACATCTTGCTCGGGCAGGGCGGCATGCTCAGCTTCGGCCACGCCGTGTACACGGGGCTGGGGGCCTTCTTGGCCATCCACACGCTCCGGCTGGTGGCGGCGGGCCTGCCGCTGCCGGTGAGCCTGATCCCGCTGGCGGGCGCTGCTGGCGGCCTGTTTTTTGCCGCGCTGCTGGGTTATGTCACCACCAAGAAGTCAGGCACCCCGTTTGCCATGATCACGCTGGGCGTGGGTGAACTGGTGTGGTCCATGTCGCTGATGCTGCCCGAGTTTTTTGGCGGCGAAGGTGGCATATCCAGCAACCGCGTGGTGGGCAAGGCGGTGATGGGCATCAGCTTTGGGCCGCAGATCCAGGTTTATTACCTGATCGCCATCTACTGCTTCATCTGCACGGTGCTGATGTTTGCGCTGACGCGCACGCCACTGGGCCGCATGCTCAATGCCGTGCGTGACAACCCCGAGCGGGTTGAATTCATCGGCTACAGCACGCAGCGGGTGCGTTACATCGCCTTCATGATCTCGGGCCTGTTTTCGGGCGTGGCCGGCGGGCTGGCCGCGCTCAATTTCGAGCTCGTGACGGCCGAGGTGGTGGGGGCCGGGCGCTCGGGTGCCTACCTGCTGTTTGTGTTTCTGGGTGGTGCCACGTTTTTCTTCGGCCCCATCATCGGCGCCGTGCTCATGGTGGTGGCGCTGGTGCTGCTGTCAGAGCTGACGCAGGCCTGGCTGCTGTACCTGGGCCTGGTATTTGTGTTCATGGTGATGTACGCGCCGGGCGGCATTTCAAGCCTGATCATGATGAACCTGCGCGTGGCTTCTTTTGGCAAGCTGCGGCCGCTGCTGGCGTCTTACCTGGCGCTGCTGGGCGCGGCCTTGACCATCCTGCTGGGTGCGGCGGCCATGATTGAAATGGTCTACCACCTGCAGTTGCATGAAGCGCTGGGCCCCGAGCTCAACTTCATGGGCGCCGCACTCAACGCCAAAGGCGTGGACAGCTGGTTTGGCGCCAGCTTTGTGCTGCTGGTGGGCGTGGGCCTGTTTGAAGTGGTGCGGCGCGAGTTTGCAAAACAATGGGGCCACGCCCAGGAAGAAATAGAGCGCGAAATCAAGCGCCGGGAGACGGCCCTGTGACACGCGCCCAAGACACAGCCACCCCGGCAAGCCCGGCACCCAGCGGCAGCGAATTCGCCCTGGAACTGCGCGACGTGCGCAAGAGCTTCGGCAAGACCGAGAGCATCCGCGGCACCAGCCTGGCGGTGCGCCCCGGTGAACGTGTGGCTGTGATCGGCCCCAACGGTGCGGGCAAGACCACGCTCTTCAACCTCATCAGCGGGCGCTTTGGCTGGACGTCGGGCGACATCTTGCTGCACGGCCAGAGCCTGGACGGGCTCAACCCGTTTCAGATCAGCCGGCTGGGCCTGGCGCGCAGTTTCCAGGTCAGCAACCTCTTCAACCGCCTGAGCGTGTTTGAAAACCTGCGTTGTGCCGTGTTGTGGAGCCTGGGCTACAAGTATTCGTTCTGGAGCTTTCTTGCCGACGCCCGCGACGCCAACGACCGCGCCGAAGAAGTGCTGGACATGATCAAGCTGCACAAGCGGCGCGACGTGCTGGCCATGAACCTGACCTACGCCGAGCAGCGTGCGCCGGAAATCGGCATCACCATTGCCGGTGGTGCCAGCGTGGTGCTGCTGGACGAGCCCACGGCGGGCATGAGCCGCAGCGAGACCGCGCGGTTCGTGAATCTCATCCGCGAAATCACGGTGGGCAAGACGCTGCTCACGGTGGAACACGACATGGGCGTTGTGTTTGGCCTGGCCGACAAGATTGCCGTGCTGGTGTACGGCGAAGTCATCGCCTTTGACACACCCGAGAAAGTGCGCGCCGATGAGCGCGTGAAAGAGGCTTACCTGGGTTCGGTGCTGGCCGAATCGCAGGCTGCGGGCGCTGGACACTGACAATGGCCCCCGATCTCACTTCGTTCGATGCCATGCGGCATGCATGCCGCATGGCGCTCGGCAGCCACTCGCGAGCGCGCAGGCG
>CAZUKT010000048.1:0-14932 GCA_964620975.1 uncultured Rubrivivax sp.
CCACCTGGGCGAGTTGTCGGCACGCATGCAGGACACCGCCGGGGTCTTCGCCTGAACAGGCATGGGCGGTTGGCCGGCTGACAATGCCGGGCATGAACACCTCTGAGCCCCGGCCCGGCCTGTATCCGGGCGCTTTGACTGACGTGGCTGGCCTGCACGTGGGCCATGCCGCCGAACCCGGCCGATCCACGGGCTGCACGGTGGTGTTGTGCCCGCAGGGCGTGGTGTGCGGTGCCGCCGTGCGCGGAGGTGCACCTGGCACGCGTGAAACCGACCTGCTGCGCCCCGAAAACACCGTGGAGCGCGTGCACGCCGTGTTGCTGACGGGTGGCAGCGCCTTTGGCCTGGATGCCGCTGGCGGTGTGATGCGCTGGCTGGACGAACGCGGCCACGGGCTGGCCGTTGGGCCGGCTCGGGTGCCCATCGTGCCCGCCGCCGTGCTCTTTGATCTTTGGGTGGGCAACCCATCCATCCGCCCCACGTCCCACAGCGGTTATGCAGCCTGCGATGCGGCCTCAGGCACCGCGCCAATGCAGGGCAATGCAGGTGCAGGCCTGGGCGCCACAGTGGGCAAGCTCTTCGGCATCCAACGCGCCATGAAAGGTGGCATTGGCAGCGCTTCGGTCAAGCTGGGCAGCATTACCGTGGCGGCGCTGGTGGCCGTCAACGCCATCGGTGACGTGGTGGATGCCCGCGGCGACGTGATCGCCGGCGCCCGATCGGCTGACGGACTGCATCTCGCCGGCGCACTGGGCTCCCTGCTGGCCGGAGAGGGGCCCGCGCAGGTGATGGCCGGCATGGCAACCACCATTGGCGTGGTGGCCACCGACGCAGTCTTGACCAAGTCGCAGGCCACGCAGTTGGCCAACCAGGCCCACCACGGCCTGGCGCGTGCCGTGAACCCCATCACCGTGAACGACGGGGATGCGTTCTTTGCGCTGGCCACCGGCGGCAGCGGCCGCAGCGGCGACCTCGGCGCGCTGGGCGCGTTGGCCGCCGAAGTGGTGACGCGCGCCATACGCAACGCCGTGCATGCAGCCACCGGGCTGGCCGAGCCGCACTTGCCGGCGGCACGCGACCTGCCCCGCTGATGGACCGGAACGACAGGCCGGAACCGACGCGCCGAGCCTGACGCGCCAAGAGTGACACGTTGACACCGACGCGCCGAGCCTGACGCATCAGCACCGACGCGCCGCCAGGCGGTGCGGCTACTGCGGGTAAAGGTCGCCCAGCACCACGCCTTCACGCCGTGGGTCTGCACCGCCTTCCAGGTAGTAGTCGCCCTGGGGGTTGCTGCGCTTGACGATGGTGCCGATGCCACTGCTCTGCGCCGCCGTGTTCACGGTGTGGCCCAGCGCCCGCAGGCCGGTGATCAGCGCGTCGTTGGCACCACCGTTGCTGACGTCCACATTGGGATGCTCGCTGCCCACGTTGGTGTTGACGGAGTTGGACGCACCAAAGGCCACCATCGATGTGGCCTGCTGCGCGTTCATGCCCCAATCGACAAAACCCACCAGGGTCTTGGCCACGTACTGGATGATGGTGGCGCCACCCGGTGAGCCCGTGGCCAGCCGGAACTCACCGCGTGTGCCTTCCGGCGTGGTGCGGAACACCAGCGTCGGCGCCATGCTGCTGCGTGGCCGCTTGCCGGCCGCCACACGGTTGGCTATTGCGTTGCCGTTGGCGTCGGCCGGCGCGGCCGAAAAGTCGGTGAGCTGGTTGTTGAGCAGGAAACCACCGCGTGTCATGTGGTACGCACCAAAGCCCGATTCCACCGTGGTGGTCATGCTCACCACGTTGCCCTGGCCGTCGACCACCGTGATCTGCGTGGTGCCGTTTTCGGGTGACGGGCCGGGCACACCCAGCGGCGTGGGGCCAAAGTTGCCAGGCAAGGCCGTTCCCATGCTGCGGGTCAGGTCGATCAGGCTGGCGCGGCCACGCAGGTAGGTCTTGTCCAGCATCAGCGCCGGGCTGCCACCGGGCAGCGGCACAAAGTCGGTGTCGGCCACGTATTTGTCGCGGTCGGCATAGGCCAGCCGCTCGGCTTCGGCCACCAGGTGCACGCCAAAGGCGGTGGGTTTGCCACCGTTGTCGTCCATGGCGGTGGGCTTGTGGCTGGCAAGGTCAAAGGCTTCCAGGATGCCGAGCGTCTGCGCCACCGCCAGGCCGCCGCTGCTGGGCGGCGGCATGCCACACACCCACACGATGCGGTAGGGGGCGCAAATGGCCTCGCGCTTGGCAGATCGGTAGGCCGCCAGGTCGGCCAGCGTGGTTTGCCCGGCGGTGATGCCGCCGGTGGTGTCGGCGATTTCGTCGACGATGTCCTGCGCGATGGCGCCGCCATAAAACGCCGCGATGCCCCCATTGGCAATGGCTGTGAAGGTGGCCGCGAGCGCTGGGCTCTTGAGCAGCGTGCCGGTGGCCTTGGCGCTGCCGTCGGCGTTGAGAAAATAGGCCTTGGCCTCGGCGTCCCGCGCCAGGCTGGCGGCCGAGCCGGCAATGGACGCACCCATGCGCGGGCTGATCTTGAAACCATCGGTGGCTATTTTTATGGCGGGGTCGAAAAGCTCCTTCCAGGCCAGCTTGCCGCCGTCTTTGTGCGCAGCGTCCAGCATGTGCAGCACACCCGGCGTGCCAATGCTGCGGCCACTGGCGCGGGCGTTGGGCAGCGGCGTGGTGGGCTGCGCGTCGCTCACCCAGCGCAGGTAGTTTTCTGTGGCTGCAGCGGGCGCCGTTTCGCGGCCGTCGTAGGCCGTGACGGCGCCCGTGGAACGGTTGTAATGCAGCATGAAGGCGCCACCACCGATACCCGAGCTTTGCGGCTCCACCAGGTTGAGCACCATCTGTGTGGCAATGGCCGCGTCCACCGCCGTGCCGCCCTTCTTCAGCACGTCACAGCCGGCCTTGGTGGCCAGCGGGTTGGCCGCCACCACCATGAAGCTGCGTGAATACGCCACTTTCTTGCTGGCAAAACCCGTGGCGATCTCGGGTGCACCGCCCGCGCCCGGCGTGCCCGGGTCGTAGACCGCACCGCTGGCTGAGTACTGCAGGCAGGCGTTGTCGCCCACTTCGTCGGCATCGTCGCTGTTGCTGCAGCCCACCACGGCAGCACTGGCCAGCAGGCCCGCCCCCACCATGGCCGCGCGCCGGGCCCAAATCGTTTTCACCATGACTGCTCCTGCAAGACTTGCGATGGCACCAATGTTGCGGGCCGCCCCCGCCAGTGCAAAGCAGGGTCAACCCGCAAGCTGAAACCGTGCGCAACGGATGCGACACTCGGCGCCATGCGCATATCGCAAATTCTCTTCAGCCAGGGCTTTGGCAGCCGCCGTGAATGCCACGTCATGCTGCGCAACGAGCGCGTTAGCGTCGCAGGCCAGATGGTGGACGACCCCGACGCCGACTTTGAGCCCGAAGGCCTGCACATCAACGTGTCTGGCGTGCCCTGGGTCTGCCACAGCCAGGCGGTAGTGATGCTGAACAAGCCTGCAGGCTATGAATGCTCACGCAAGCCACGCCATCACCCCAGTGTGCTGAGCCTGCTGCCGATGCCTCTGCGCACACGTGGTTTGCAGCCCATAGGCCGGCTGGACGAAGACACCACCGGCATCTTGCTTTTCACCGACCAGGGTGCGCTCATCCACCGCCTGACGCATCCCAAACACCATGTGCCCAAGGTGTATGACGTGACCACCAAACACCCGGTGGACGACGCCCAGGTGGCCGCTTTGCTGGCCGGCGTGGTGCTGCTGGACGACCCCACACCCGCCATCGCCGCCACCTGCGAGCGGCTGGACGAGACTTTGCTGCGCATGACACTCACCGACGGCCGCTACCATCAGGTCAAACGCATGCTGGCCGCGGTGGGCAACCGGGTCGAGGGCCTGCACCGCAGCGCATTCGGGGACCTGCGCGTGCCGGCTGGCCTGGCGCCGGGCCAGTGGTGCTGGCTGGCCGACGACGAGGTGGACCGGTTGGCCGGGCGCGCACGACCGTAAGGCCTGGCTCGGCCACGCGTTTCTCAATAGCCGGGCAACACCCCGGCCACAACCGGCCCGCGCGCAGGCTGTGGCCGAGAGGTTCTTCCCCGCAAACAGCGCGAGCCTGCCCTGCGGCGGCGGCGTCGGGCCAGGCCCAATTTGGGCAGGCCCATCGCCATGCTGCCAGCGCCCGCCGGTACACTGCAGGCCCATCCCAAAACGCGCAGCGGCAGGCGGCCCACGACGGTGCCAACAGGCCTGCCCAGTGCCCAATGCCATGATGCCCTGATGTCCACGTTCTTGCAGGACTTTGCCGCCCGGCTCAACCGCCTGCCGTGGCGCCTCTTCAAGAAATTGCCAGCCGCCGGCTGGGTGGCCTTGTATGTGGCCGTGGCGCTGAATGCACCCATCTTCTGGCGCCGCGCCCAGACACTGCCTGTGGGCACCACTGCGGCTGTGCAGGTCGGCGTCGTGGCCAGCGAGGTTCTGCTGCTGCTGTCGCTGACCGGCCTGCTGTGCGCGCTGGCCACGCTGGGCGGCCGCTGGGTGTGGCGCACTGCGGCCACGCTGCTGATCCTCATCAGCGCCGTGTGCACCTTTTACATGGTGCGGTTCAACGTGGTCATCGGCTACGGCGTGATCAACGCCGTCTTCACCACCGACCACGACATGTCGGGTGAATTGGTGGGTGTGTGGGTCTTCGTGTGGGTGGCGCTGCTCGGCCTGCTGCCCATGTGGTGGCTGTGGCGCAGCCCGGCGCCGCCTGCGCTGTGGCGGCAATGGCGGCAGCCAATGGCGCTGGGCGGCCGCCTGGCCACCATTGTGGTGCTGGCGGGCGTGTTCAGCGCGGCACAGACCGCCTTGCGCCACACCGGCAAACAAGCCGTGGCCGACGCGGTGGAGGCCGCGCCCAACCCCGTGGGTGTGGCCGCGCACAGCTACGTGCCAAGCAACTGGCTGGCCGGTGCGGGCATGGTGGCCAGCAACAAGGTGGCCGCACGCAACCAGGAAGCCCGGCTCGTGGATCCGGCCAAGAAGTTCAACTACGTCAGCCAGGCCGACCTGAGCGATGTGGTGCTGGTGTTTGTGGTGGGCGAAACCGCCCGCCACGACCGCTTTGGCCTGCTCGGCCACAGCCGCCCCACCACACCGCGCCTGGCAGCCACGCCGCAGGTGCTGGCCTTTGCGGCCACCTCGTGCGACACGGTCACCAAGCTGTCGCTGGCCTGCATGTTTGTGCGGCCCGAAGGGCTACAGGCCGACGCCAACCTGGGCCCCGACCTGGTGCTGGAAGACAACGTGTTTTCGGTGCTGCGCAAGCTGGGTTTTGGCATCGAACTGTTTGCCATGCAAAGCGAACTGGGCTTTTACAACCGCGTCAAGGCCAGCGCCTACAAGTTCCGCGAAGTCATTGCCGCGCAGCCGCAAAACGCCGGCAAGCCGGTGGACGACATGCTGCTGCTGCCCGAGTTGCAGGCCTCGCTGGCCAGCACCACGGCCGCCGGCAAGCCGCGCAAGCCCCATGCCGTGGTGCTGCACACCAAGGGCTCGCACTACCTGTACACGCAACGCTACCCGCGCAGCTTTGCGCGCTGGCAGCCCGAATGCATGAGCACCGACCACGCCTGCACGGGCGAGCATCTGCTCAATTCCTTCGACAACAGCATCCTCTACACCGACCACGTGCTGGCCGAGACGATTGGGCTGCTCAAGTCGCACAAGGCCTTGCTGGTGTACAGCTCTGACCATGGCGAATCCATCAGCGACAACGCCCACTTTCACGGCACACCGCGCCGCATGGCGCCGCCCGAACAGCGGGCCGTGCCGCTGATTTTCTGGGCCTCTGACCGTTTCCTTGCCGACCCCGTGCTCAAGGCGCGTTATGGGCGGCTGGCGCAGCGCCAGCAAGCCGGTGTGCCAGGCGTGGGCCACCACAACCTTTTTGCCAGTTTGCTGGGCTGCCTGGGTGTGTCTTCACCCGACGGCGGCATCACCGCCAGCGACAACCTTTGCCAATGAAAGACGCCGCGCCCCACCCCGCCACTCAAACCACGGCCGCTGCCCACCCCACCATCGTGCGCCTGCGCAACTGGGTGGGCGATGTGGTGCTGGGCGTGCCCGCACTGCGCCTGCTGCAGGCGCACGGCCACGACCTCACGTTGGTGGGCAAACCCTGGGCCAGCGCGCTGCTGGCCGGTGAAGGCTGGCCCGTGCACACGCGCCCGGCCAAACTGGCCGAACGGGTGGCGCAGTTCAAGCAACTGCGGCAACAGGCCAAAGCCCTGGACCCGCGATTCGACAGGCGCGAAAACGCCCTGATCCTGCCGTCGTCGTTTTCAGCCGGGCTGGAAATGCGCCTGGCCGGCCTGCAGGCCGTGGGCTACAACCAAGAGGCCCGTGGCTTCTTGCTCAAGCGCTCCATCGCGCCCGACAACGGCAACCGCCACGTGCTGGTGGCTTACTGGGCCCTGGCCTGCCGCTTTGTGGGTGTGGAGCAGCCGCCGCCCGCATCCATCAACCTGGCCACTGCGCCGGCCGACCAGGCCGCTGCTGACGCGCTGTTGGCGCAACACGGCGTCAGCGGCCGGTTTGTCGTCATCTGCCCCTTTGCCGGCGGCCTGTTTGAAAAGCAGGAAAAGACCTGGCCGCGTTTTGCCGAATTCACGCGCGAAATGCTGCGCGCCGGCCACCGCTTGGTGGCCTGCCCGGGCCCGGGAGAAGAAGACATCATCACCGGCAGCCACCCCGGTGTGCTGATGCTGCCGGGTGTGAAGATGGGCATCTACGGTGGCCTGCTGCGCCGTGCCGCCGTGGTGGTCAGCAACGACACAGGGCCAGGCCACCTGGCCGCCGCCGTGGGTGCGCCGGTGCTGTCGGTGCTGGGGCCCACCGAGCCAGAGCAGTGGGCGCCGTGGGGGCCCACCGTGCAGGTGGTGCGCCGCTGGCCCGAATGGCCGCAGGTGGACGAGGTTGTGCAGGCCTTTGGCAGCCGTTTGGCCCACGTGGCTGCATGAGCCCTGGCCGCCCATGAAGCAGCCGCCATGACACCACGCCGCGTGGGCATCAGCCTGGGAAACCTGGGCGGGTTTGTGGATGGGCTGGGCGAGTTCTCGCGCCAATTGGGCCAAGCCCTGGCCGAGCAGGCACCGGCCCTGCGCGACAAGCATGGGCTTGAACTTCACTTCCACTGCCAACCCGCGCTGCAGGGCTGTTTTGGGCCCGATGTGCACTACCTGCCGGTGCGGCGCAGCCAGGAGTGGTGGCACCGGGCGCCGCTGCGCATGGACTTGTGGCACACCACCAGCCAGCTCAACCGCTACGGCCCGCCGCAAGGCCAGGGCCGCCGGCTGGTGACCGTGCACGACCTCAACTACCTGTATGAAAAACGTGGCCTGAGCCTGTGGCGCCACCAGTGGCGCATGCAGCGGGTGCTGGCCAACACCGATGCGGTGGTGGCCATCACCCAACACGTGGCCGGCGACATACGCCGTGCGCTGGCCTGGGCCGGCCCCCTGCAGGTGGTGCACAACGGCGTGCGCGACTTGAGCCACGCGCCGCGTGAAGCGCTGCCCGCGCTGCAGAGCCGGCCCTTCTTCTTTCACATCAGCCGCATGACGCCCAACAAAAACGTCGAATCGCTGCTGGCCATGATGGCGTTGTGGCCAGAAAAGCACCTGGTGCTGGCTGGGCCGTCTGCCGTGCGCAATGCTGAACTGCAGGCCTGGGCCGAGCGGCATGGCGTGGTCAACATCAGCGTATTGACTCACGTCAGCGACGCACAAAAGGCCTGGCTCTACGCGCACTGCGAGGCCTTCTTCTTTCCCAGCCTCACCGAAGGCTTTGGCTTGCCGCCCATCGAGGCCATGCACTTTGGCAAGCCGACGTTTCTTTCCACACTCACGAGCCTGCCCGAGGTGGGCGGCGACGCGGCCACCTACTGGCCCGGCTTTGAACCGCACGCCATGCGCGACGTGGTGGAACAGGGCCTGGCCGCGCACACGCCCGAACGTGCACAAGCGGCCACCGCACGCGCGGCCGCCTTCAACTGGGCCGCAGCGGCGCAGGGCTATGTGCAGGCCTACCTTGGTTTGCTGGGCTTGCCGGGTGCGCCCAAGAGGTCCACTGTGACATGAGCAAACGCCTTGCGCTGCCCATCGATCTGCCGCAAGTGACACTGTGTGCCCTGGACACGCGCTCACCCGGCCTGGCTCTGGCGGCGCTGCAGCGCTGCCGCCAGCACATCCACTTTGGCCGCACATTGCTGCTGAGCCACGGCACGCAGCCCACGCCGTGGCCCGAAGGTGTGGAGTGGGTGGACGTGGGGCCCATCTCGTCGGCCGCCGAGTACTCCAGCTTCATGCTCGGCAAGCTGCTGCCTCTGGTGGACACGAGCCACGTGCTCATCGCGCAGTGGGACGGTTTTGTCAGCCACGCCGACTGCTGGGAGCCCGCGTTCCTGGGCGTGGACTACCTGGGCGCGCCCTGGGGCAAGGCGCGCAACGGGCACCACATCGGCAACGGCGGTTTTTCGCTGCGCTCACGCCGCCTGCTGCAGGCACTGCAAGACCCGGCGTTGGCAGCGCAGTGGCACCACCCCGAGGACGTCTGCATGGCGCAGACCCTGCGCCCGGCGCTGGAAAAGAACCATGGCATCGTGTTTGCCGACCTGGCCCTGGGCCAACGCTTTGCGTTTGAAAACGAACAGCCACCGGGGCCGACTTTCGGTTTCCACGGCATGGTCAACATCGAGCGTGTGATCGGGCCCGAGGCCTTTGCGGCCATGTTCGACACCCTGCCCGACAACGTGATCACCGGTCGTGACGGCTTCAAGACCGCGCGGGCCTTGTTCCGCAGCGGGCAGCTTGCACTGGCGCACCGCTTCTTGCAGCGCCGCCTGGCCCTGGGTGCAACCGACTGGCGCACCCGCTGGATGGCCTGGCGGGCCGCCGCGCAACCGGGCGTGCGCGGCTGACCTTGCGTGTCAGGCGGCTGGCTGCAGCAGGCCAAGCCGGCCAGCCACGCCGGGCATGTCCACAGGGGTGAGCGAGCCCAGCGCGTGCAGGTTGCGCCATTGCGCGTCACCCAGTTGCAGCCAGATGGTGTTGTGCGCGGCCAGGCCGCCGTGGCGGGCAAACACATAGGCCATGGTTTCGCCAAAACACAGCACCTTGCCACGTGCAGTGAGCAAGCTGCCTTCAGTGTCTATGCTGTTGCCCAGCACCACGGTGCAGCCTGTGGGCAGTGGCCCGCGTTTGGCTTCTATGGGGTGGCGTATCACCAGCACCTGGGGCCCGGCCACACCCAGCGCCGTGGCCAGCGCCCGTGGGTCAAGCCCGGGCGACTCGATGAACACATGGCTGAATGGCGCCAGGTCCAGCGCCGGCTGCGGTGACAGGCCCACCATGTCAGCCAGCGCGCACACGGCTTGCACCTGCATGGCCCCCAGCCACGGCGGCAGGGTGTCGTAGTCGCTGAAGCTGAAGTAACTGCGCCCGGGGGGCAGTGCGGCCAGGTCAAAGTTGCGCGGCGTCAGGCGCAGCGTGTCCAGGCCGTCGTCAAGGTAGGCCACCGCCTGCGCCCTGGCCAGCAGCGGCGCAAATCGGCGCGACACTTTCTGATGCGGCACAAACACCGTGCCCAGGCGGGCGCGCAGCGTCAGCAGGTTCAGCAGCCGCAAGCTGCCCACCGACAAGCGCCATTGCCACACGCCCGGCACCGGCAGCGGGCGAAAGCGCCGTGTTTCCACCAGCAGCACCGCCGGGCGGGGCCGCTGGGCCAGCACGCCCTTTACGGCCACCGTGTAGTTGACGGCGTTGGTGCAGCAAAAAATGTCCAGCGGCGCCCGGCCCAGCCCCAGCAGGGCCGGCCACACCGGCGCGCTGCGGCTCACACGCCCATGCCCGACAGCACGCGGGCTTGGGTGCCGTGCCAGATGTCGGCCATGTCGCAGGCCTGGTACTCGGCAAAACAGGGCGTGCCCAGGGTGTAGTGCAGCAGCTTGGCGTCCGCGTTGTCGGGGTATTCGGTGGTCAGCCAGTTCCATTCACTTGGCAAGGCACCAATGTCTTCATCGGCCAACCACTGAAAACGGTGCAGAAATGCGCCCGTCTGCCCCTGCAGGAACTCAGGCGTCAGCACACGATGCTTGGGGTGCGCGCAATTGAAGAGCATCACGCTCGACCAATTCTTGCGTGGGTAGTTTTCGTTCTTGTTGCCCAGATACTTTCGGCTGGCCTTGGTCTGGTAGTCGTGTTTGACCACCTGCACCGCACAGGCCGGGTCACGCAGCGCCCACAGCTGCGCAATGTCGGCGCGGCAGATCATGTCGCCGTCGGCAAAGATCGCCCAGCCTTCAAAGCCGCTCAGGTGGGGTGTGAGAAAACGCGAATAGATGAAGGCGTTGCTGCCGTCCACGTGCGTTTCTCGGTAGCCGGCCAGCGTGTTCAGTGCCAGCGGCGTGAAGCTCACCGGGGCCGATGCCGTTTCAAGCACGCTTTGGCAGAAGGCGTGGTACGCGATGGCTTCGCGCGGGTCAAAACCGACGAACAACTTGATCAAGGGGCGCTCCGCAAGTGGCTGATGTTGAAGGGGTCCTGACCAGGGCGCGCGGGCAGGCCGCACGGCCGCGCAGGCAGCACAGGACTGTAGTGCACGGCACCCGCATGGCATCATCCTGCCGATGCAGCAAGACTCCTGGGCCTTAGGGCACGACCGCCTTGAAACCGTGCCCTGCCCTTCTTGTGGCGGCACGGCCTTCGAGCTTTTGGCCACCACCGACCGCTACGACATGGGCCTGCACACCAGCGGCTGCAGCACTTGCGGCTTGGTGATGAGCAACCCGCAGCCCACGGCCGAAGCGCTGGACACCTTTTACCGCCAGCACTACCGCAGCTTCTACCAAGGCGCTGCCGAGCCCAGCCTGGCCTACATCCACAGCTACCGCAAGGACGAACGCTGCGCCGAGGCGGTGGCCTTCATGCAGCGCAGCGGCCTGCTGCGTGAGGGCATGAAGGCGCTGGACATCGGCGCGTCCGAAGGCGTGCTGCTGCACGCGCTGGCCCAGCAGGTGCCCACGGCCAGGCGGGTGGCCGTGGAGCCCAACCCGGTGTTTGGCGCCTTTGCCGTGCAACACGCAGGTTGCACGCTGCACGCGTCGGTTGAGGCCCTGGTGGCGGCCGGCGAGGGCGGCTTTGACCTCATCAGCATGGTGCATGTGTACGAGCACATCAAGCAGCCGGTGCAGTTCTTGCGCGCACTGAAGCCGCTGCTTGCCAGCGGCGGCAAGGTCTACATCGACGTGCCCGACATCACCACCTACGGCCGGCTCAACGACCTGCACATCGCCCACCTCTACCACTTTGGCCCCGACACGCTGGCCCGTGCGGCTGCGGTGGCTGGCTACCGCGTGGAGGTGTGCGAAAGGCACCTGCCCATCAAGCACCCGAAGTCACTGCGCTGTGTGCTGGTGCCCGATGCGCTGGCCACCGCGCCCGCGCCCCGCAACCTGTTGCAGGGCTGGCAAGCCACACGCCGCGCGGGCCGCCACGTGTGGGCCGCGCACCGCCGCCGCTGGCCCTGGACACGCCGGCTCAGGCACATGCTGGGGCTGTAGCCCAGTCAGATCACCCAGCGTGCAAAGCGCTCTGGGTCTTGCAGCAGCGGCGCCGGCAAGCTGCCGTCCACCGGCACCTGTGCAAATTCGCGGTCGCCCCCAAAGATGTCGCGCCGCTGGCGCAGGCTTTCGCGGATGTGGGCCACATCGGTGTACTTCGGCACGTTCAGTTCCTGGTGCGAGAAGCTGCGTATCTTGTCCAGGATCTGCTCGGGCGTCATCAGGTACGAGAAGTGCCAGCCGCCGTGGGCAATGTGCTGCGTGCGCAGCTGGTTCCAGCTGCGCTTCATGCTGCGCAGCGGCCCCGTGCCCTTGTAGCTGCGCAACACCTGCAGGCTGCCAAACCACTGCCGCAATGCCTGCACGGTGCACAGGCGCGCCATGCGCCAGGGCAGGTCACGCGGGTCGCCGGAGCGCACCATTTCGTTGTTCAGGGCGTAATAGAACATGCGCTGGTGCAGCACGGCGCTGAGGTAGCGCCCGGGCCGGAAGTCACGCAGCGCCTGCGGGCGAGGGATCTCGTCCACGTCAGACAACAACACCCAGTCGTCGGCCGCCGCAGACGCCAGGCCCCGCGCCAAGGCATTGCGCTGGTGGTACTCGTTGTCCCAGGCCGAGCGGGGCGTGGCTTGCAGGTCGTCTACCACCAGGTAGTCAATCTGGTGCGCCCATTCTGCAAACGGGGCCGGGTCATACCGCAGCGGCTTGGGCTGCCCGGCAAAGGTGCGGGTGGCTTCGGCAATCACGAAGCGCCCGACATGGCCGCTGAGCGTGCGCAGGCGCAGGGTCAGCAGGTCTTCTTCGCCGGCATAGGTAAAACAGTCGTAGATCATCTTGATGGCCTGCAAACACTGCGCACGGGTGCCCGCAGATTGTGGCCCTGGCCCGCCGCGATAATCGCGCCCCATGAGGGTCACCCGAGGTTTCCACCACTGCAGCAGCGCACAAGGCTGCGCGCTCACCATCGGCAATTTTGACGGCGTGCACCGTGGCCACCAGGCGATGCTGGCGCTGCTCACCAGTGAAGCCCGCCATCGTGGCCTGCCCGCCTGCGTGATGACCTTTGAGCCCCACCCACGCGACCACTTTGCACGCCAGGCCGGCAAGCCCGACGCCGCGCCCGCCCGCATCAGCACGCTGCGCGACAAGCTCGCTGAACTTGAACGCTGCGGCATCGATCACGCCGTGGTGGTGCCCTTTGACAAGCACTTTGCCGGCATGGCGCCGCAGGCCTTCATTGGTGACGTGCTGGTGCAAGGCCTGCGGGCGCGCTACGTGCTGGTGGGCGACGACTTCAGCTTTGGTGCCCGCCGTGCCGGCAACTACGCCATGCTGGACGCCGCTGGCACTGACAACGGTTTTGCAGTGGCGCGCATGCTCAGCTACGAGGTGCACGGCCAGCGTGTGTCCAGCTCGGCCGTGCGTGAAGCGCTGCAGGCCGGCGACATGCCGGCTGCGCAGGCCTTGCTGGGGCGGCCCTACAGCATCAGCGGCCACGTGGTACACGGCCGCAAGCTGGGGCGCGAGCTGGGCTTTCGCACGCTGAATCTGCGCTTTGGCCACCCCCGCCCGGCGGCGGCAGGCATCTTTGCCGTGTCTGTGCATGGCCTGGCGGCAGAGCCGGTGCCGGCTGTGGCCAGCCTGGGCGTGCGCCCCACGGTAGAGGACGGCGGCCGCGTGCTGCTGGAAGTGCATTGCCTGCAATGGCCCGCCGCGCTGGGCAGTGAAGGCGCCTACGGCCGCTGCGTGAGCGTGGACCTGCTGCACAAACTGCACGACGAACTGAAGTACGACTCGCTGCAAGCGCTGCGCGAAGGCATCACCCGCGACTGCGTGCAGGCCCGTGCCTGGCTGGGCGTGCCGGCCTGAGGCGGACACAGCCCATCGCTGCGGGCAATGTCTCAGCGCGGGGACGGGGCCCTGTGCGGGCTGCGCAGCGCCGTTGCGAGACCCCACACCGGCGCGCCCATCAGAACCGCCAGGCCACGCCCGAGCGCACCACCCAGCCGTCACGTCGGTGCGTCAACGGGCTGGCTGCTGCCGGGCCCACCATGTGGGTGGCGCTGGCACTGGCAATGAGCAGCCAGTCGGGTGACAGGTCAGTGCGGTAGTTGAGGCTCAACTCGGTTTCGCGCGCGCCCGCCCTGGGCGTGTAAACCGGGTAGCCGCTCAACGCCGCCTGTTCAGGCGTGACGCCGTAATAACTTTGCATGTAGCGGTCACCGGCCAGCGACACGCCGGCATACCAGGTGATGGCCGAGCGGGGCCCCAGCGGTGTGTCCCAGCTCAGACCCAGGCTGCCCGCGTTGCCACCGCCCCTCCCCAGGGCGTCCACGTTCCAGTTGGCCCCCAGGCTCAAGGGGCCAGCAATCTGCCAGTTGAGGTTGGCATGCACGCGCAGCGTGGCGCGCACATCGCCCAGACCGGCGAAGGCGCCACTCGACGCTTCGCTGCGTCCGCGGTCAACGCGCAGCGCCGTGCTCAGGCGCACGCGGTGGCTGCTCAGCAAGTCCAGCGACGCGCCGCGCGAGACCTCGCCCTCGTTGCGGGTCCGAAAGCCGCTGGCGTTGGTGATGGACAGCCGCCCATAGCGGATGAAGATGCCCGGTGTGATCTTGAAGACGCGGCGGTCTGCGCCCTGGTATTCGGGGCGCTGGTAAGCCAGCAAGCCGATGGCACCTTCCCAGTGTGGGCTGCTGGCCTCGGCAACTGCTGGCGGTTCAGCGGCATCGGCGCGCAGCACGGGCAGCGCACAGCCGGCCACCGCCCACACCACCAGTGCCCGGACAAGTCTCAAACGCTGCACGGGCATGGTTTCAACGGTCAGTAGAATCTGGGACATGCAAAAGCTCAGGCTGACGTCGCCAAAACCCCTCGCAGTTGCGCTGTGGCGCTTGACCCACCGCCGGACTGCAGCAACCACGCGAATTATGGGCGGGGCCATCTGAGGCTGGCCTGAAGTGCAACCGCTGCGGGTGCCACAGCAGCCCGCAGCGCCCGCCCCGGCGCACCGCCACACACACGTCTTGCATGGGCCCACCTGGCCTACCTACACAGGCCCTTTCGCCATGAGCACCGCACCCGACTACCGCAAAACCCTCAACCTGCCCGACACCCAATTCCCCATGCGCGGCGACCTGCCCAAGCGCGAACCGGGTTGGGTCAAGGGCTGGAACGACACGTCCGACAGCGGCGGCCTGTACCAGCGGCTGCGCCTGGCGCGCCACGGTGCGCCGCTGTTTGTGCTGCACGACGGCCCGCCCTATGCCAATGGCACGCTGCACATTGGCCACGGCTTCGGCAAGATCCTGAAGGACATGGTCGTCAAGTCCAAGCAGCT
>CAZUKT010000049.1:0-14760 GCA_964620975.1 uncultured Rubrivivax sp.
GGCAACTCGGCGCTGCCCGGCCCGGCCGCGGGATTCGCGAGCACCGGGTAGGGGTAGAAGTAGTCGTCGATGTGGACGCCGTCGACGGCGTAGCGGCGCAGCACGTCGGCCACCACGGCCAGCGTGTGGGCGGCGGCAGCGGGCTCGCCGGGGTCCATCCAGAGCTGGTCACCATAACGTTTGACCAGCGCGGGCTGGCGCACCGCCAGGTGGTTGGCCGCCAGCGCCGACTTGGCCGCCGAATGGCGGGCACGGTAGGGGTTGAACCAGGCGTGCAGTGCCAGCCCGCGCTTGTGCGCTTCGGCCACCCAGAAGGCCAGCGGGTCGTAGGCGGGCTCCCCGGCCAGGCCGGGCGCACGGCCTTGTTCACCGCTGAGCACTTCGCTCCACGGCTCCAGCGTGGACGGGTACAGCGCATCCCCCGCCGGCCGCACTTGCAGGATCAGCGCGTTCAGGCCCAGCGTGCGGGCGCGGTCGAGCATGGCGGTGGCTTCGTCACGCTGCGCTTGCGCGCTGAGGCCCGGTTTGCTGGGCCAGTCGATGTTGGCCACGGTGGCCACCCAGGCGGCGCGGAACTCCCTTGGTGCGTCGGGTGGCAGGTCGGCCACCGGCACGGCGGGGGTGCCCATGGCGGCGGGCACAGCGGGCGTGGTGCTGCCATCGGGCAGCGCGGGCGGCAGGCTGCACGACACCGTCAGGGCCGCCAGCGCGGCCAACGCTGCCAACTTCCACGGGCCCAAGGACAGCCACGGGCCCAAGGAAAGGCGGCTCACTGGACTACCCTCCGCGCAAGGCGCTCCGGTATGAGCGCTTGGGGGCGGCCCAGCGCGCTCATGGGTGGCCCCGGGCCTGGCGGCGCGGTGTCAGGGCTTGGCCTTTTCGGCTTCGGCCTTGTAGCGCTCGTAGCTGAGGCTGGCCTGCTTCTCGCAGCGCATGCGTTCTTCGCGGTCTTGCAGTTTCTGGCACTCGTTCTTCTGCATCTGCTGCGTTGCGGCGTAAGCCTGCGGCGTGCTGCAGGCGCCGAGCAGCAGCGCACAGGCCAGGGCAGCCGCCAGCACACCAGCCCAGGCAAGCGCCGGTGCGTGGGGCTGCTTCAAATGGGTGCGGTTGTTCATCAGGCCATCGTACTGCGCAGGGCGGGGCGCTCGTAGAGCACGTCGGGGCAGCGCTCTTCATTGCCTGAGCCGTCGCTCAGCGCCACGGCCACAAAGCCCTGGCGTTCATAAAAGTCACGTGCATGCTGGTTGGCCTGAAAGGTGTAAAGCCGCACCGGCAGCTTGGCGTCGTGCGCGTGGGCCCAAGCCCCGGCGTGGGCCAGCAGCGTGGCGCCCACGCCGCTGGCGGCCTGCGCCGGGTGCACATAAAGCTGGTCGATCCAGTGCGCGCCGTTGTGCGTGGATACCGCCAGCACACCCACCACGCGGCCGCCGCTCACCGCCACGGTGACACCGCCTCCGGGCAGCAGGTGGCCGGCCACCCAGGCGTGCACTTCGTCGTCGCTGTGCACAGACGGCACAAACGGCATCAGCACCCGGCGTGACAGGATCAGCAACGTGGCCACAGCCGGCGCGTCGGCCAGCGCCGCCAGCCGCAGCGCCACGGGCGTGCGGCCATGGCGGCTGCGCGCAAAGTGCGCTTCCACGCAGGGTGCGCCGTCAAACACGGCGGGCAGCACGGCAAAGCGCCGCAAGCCCAGGCGCTGCAGCAACTGGATGGAAGCCGTGTTGCGTGTGTCGGCCACGGCCACGATGCGCTGCACGGGCGTGTGCTGCAGCAGCATCTGCACGGCCGCGCCCACGGCTTCGGTGGCCAGGCCGCGGCCCTGTGCGGCGGGGGTGAGCGTGAAGCCCAGCTCGGCCAGCAGGCCTGCGCCGCCATGCAGGTGCACACCGATGTCGCCGATGAGCGTGTTGCTGGCCAGGTCTGCTATGCCCAGCTGAAACCAGTGCCCGGGGGGGCAAAACGCGCTGGCGGCCATCTCTTGCAAGAAAGCCAGCGCGCCCGTGTCGCTCATCGGCTTCCAGCCTTGCCAGCGGCCCACGTCGGCGTCGTTGCGGTAGTGCTGGAACTGCGGCAGGTCGGCCACCTGCAGGCGGCGCAAACGGGTGCGCTCGGTGGTGATGGGCAGCGGGTCGGCCATCAATACGCAGGCGCCGAAGGTGCGGCCGATGCGGCCCCGGCGGGCGGCAATGCCTGGGGCAAGGGTTTGGGCGCTGGCGTGGTCAGCACATGCAGCAGCGCGGCGGTTTCGGCGTCGGGCTGGCCGCTGTAGTGGGCCGGCCGGTAGCGCATCTGAAAGTTCATCAGCACCCGCTGCGTCTGCTTGTCGAACTGGCCCGTGGGTTCCACCACGTAGCCATGTTTGGCCAGTGCTTTCTGGACCCACGTGGCGTCGGGTGGCGTGGCCTCAAACAGCAGGCGCTGGGCCTCTACGCGCGCCGCATCGGGCCAGGGCGGCGTGATGCCCAACGCGGCCAGTCGCTGCCACGGGAAGGTGGGCCCGGGGTCTTCCTTGTACGAAGGTGTGACTTCGCCGTGCCCCAGGATGCGCTCGGGCAGGATGCGGTGGCGCTTGACGATGTCTTGCACCAGGGGGATCAGGGTGTCGATCTGCGCGGCCGAAAACGGCTGGTAGATGCGCTCTTTGTCGGGCCCGAGCTTGAAGCCTGGGTGCACGATCTCTATGCCTATGCTGCTGGCGTTGAGCAGGCGGTGGCCCTTCCAGCCACTGGCGCCCGAATGCCAGGCGCGGCGGCTTTCGTCCACCAGCCGGTAGATGCGCGGCGGGCTCTCGTCGGTGACCAGGTAGTGCGCCGACACCTCTTGCTCGGTCAATATCTTCAGTGACCAGGGCAGGTCGGCCACCGTGTAGTGGATGACGAGAAACATCGCCCGGCTGTCCTGGCCCTTGGCGTTGCGGCTGACGTCGATGGGGATGCCGCCTTCGGTGGTGGTGGCGCAGCCGGCCAGGGCCAGTGTGCAGGCCAGCAGCGCAAGGCGCAGGGCCCTGGAAAGCAGCTTCATGCGCCCGGCGCCATCGACCGGGCCGCCATCTGCGCTGCGGTCTGCGCTGCCGTCTGTGCTGCCATTTCCGCCGCCATCTGTGCCGCCGCATGGTGCGCGGGCTGCGGCAGCGTGCGCAGCTCGGTGCCTGGCGGCAGCGCCGCACGCAGGCCCGCCTGCACGGCCGGGTGCAACGCAAACACGCGCCCTGCCATGACCATCGGGCGCGGGCCATGGCGGTGGGCCAGCGCCAACCCCAGGCGGGCTATCTCGGCACCCGCCTGTTGCAACAACGCCAGCGCCACCGGGTCTTGTTCGGCGGCTTCGGCCACCGCCAGGGCCAGCGTGCCCAGCTCGCCCCGGCTGGCCCCGTAGACCCAGGCGCGGGTCTGGGCCCAGTCACTGCCACCGATGCGTGCAAAAAGACGCTGCGCCAGCGCTGACTGCTGCCAGGCACCGGGGGCTACGTCTTCAGCCCGCCACACGTGGCACAGCGCCTGCCGCGCCAGCCAGTGGCCGCTGCCGGCGTCGTCGATGATGGCGCCACGCCCGCCCGTGCGCTGCAGGGCGCCGGTGGCGTCAATGTAGGCGGCAATGGAGCCGGTGCCGGCGTACACCACGTAGGCGTCGCCCGCCGCGTGGCAGGTGAGTTCGATGTCGTTCATGGCCCGCACGGCCTTGGGTGACATGCCCAGCACCGAAGCCGCCATGGCCGCCAGCACGGGTGCCTGGCTGGCGTCAAAACCCGTCAGCCCGGCCACCAGCGCGTGCACCGGGCCGGCGGCGTCGCGCACCGCCTGCAAGGTGGCTTCGGCGGCGGTGCGGCCGTCGGCCGACCCCAGCTGCAGGCCCGACAGCGGGGGTGCCAGGCCTTGCGCGGTGACCACGCCGCCCGCATCTGCCACGGCCCAACGTGTGTGCGTGCCGCCGGCGTCCAGGCCCAGCGCATGGCGCGTCGCGGCGGGCTGGGTGCGGGTGGTGGTGGGCTCGCTCACAGCACCGATTCTGGCCGCATGCTGCGCGCTTGGGGCTGGGGGCAATGCCTACAGCAGCCGTGCCCGCCGCGCCGCAGCAGTGGCACAGAATGGCGGCCATGCTCAAACACCTGGCTCCCGCGCTGTGCGCCTGGCTGTTGGCGGGCGCGGCGGTGGCCCAAGGGCTGCCCGCCACGCCGGCCGGCCCTGTGCCGTCTGGCCCCCCGCAGTCCAACCCACTGCCGCCCCCGGTACAAGCGGCGCTGGCCCGGCTGGGTCTGCCGGCCGACGCCCTGGCCGCCGTGGCCCTGCCGCTGCTGCACACGGGGCCGGCGTGGCAGTACCGCGCCAGTGTGCCCATGCAGCCAGGCTCGGCCATGAAGGTGCTGACCACCATCGTGGCGCTGGACCACCTGGGCCCCAACCACCGGGGCTTTACCGAGCTGCGCAGCGCCGCACCGCTGGTGGTGGGCCAGCTGGAAGGCGACCTGGTCATCAAGGGCGGTGCCGACCCCGAACTGGGTGTGCCCCAACTGTGGGCGCTGCTGCTGGACCTGCGGCAGGCGGGTGTGCGCCACATTGCGGGCGACCTGCTGGTGGACCGCAGCCTGTTTCGCCCCGCGCGCATCGACCAGGGCCTGCCGCCTTTTGATGAGAGCCCGGAGTTTGGCTACAACGTGATCCCCGACGCGCTGATGCTGGCCGGCAACCTGCTGCCATTGGAGATCAAGGCCACGGCCGACGGCGTGGTGGCCAGCGCAGTGCCACCCTTGCCGGGGCTGGCTTTGGGCAGCCGCATGACGCTGAACGACGGCAAGTGCAGCGACTGGGACGACGGCTGGTTGCCCGCCACCGCCAGCACAAGCTGGGGCCGCACCCGCATTGAACTGAACGGCGTGTTTCCGCGTGGCTGCACGCAGCGCACGGCCTTGCAGCTGGTAGACCGCACCGAGCTCACCGAGCGGCTGTTTCGCAGCCTGTGGCAAGGCCTGGGGGGCACCTGGGCCGGCCACGCCCGGGAGGCCGTGGAACCTGCCGGCACGCAAGTGCTGGCGCGCCGCACGAGCCGACCCTGGGGCGAAGTGCTGCGGCACATGAACAAGACGTCTGACAACGCGCTCACACGCTTGCTGTACCTGCAGCTCGGCGTGGCTGAAATGGCCGCCCAGCCTGAGCGCAGCACACGCGAGCTGGCCGACCAGCGTGTGCGCCAGTGGCTGGCACAGCACGGCATCAGCGACGCCGGGTTGGTGCTGGACAACGGCTCGGGCCTGTCGCGCAGCGAGCGCATCACGCCACTGCAGATGGCCAGCGCGCTGAAGGTGGCCTGGTTTGGCCGCCACGCCGCCGAACTGCAGATGAGCCTGCCGGTGGCCGGCGTGGACGGCACCCTGCGCAACCGCCTGAAAGACAGCCCCGCCACCGGCTGGGCGCGGCTGAAGACGGGCACGCTGCGCAACGTGGTGGCACTGGCCGGCTACGTCACCGACCCCGTGGGCTGGCCCTGGGCCGTGGTGGTGATGGTCAACCACGACAACGCCAAGGTGGCGCGGCCGGTGCTGGACGCGCTGGTGGACAGCATTGCCAGGCAAGGCCCGCACGGTGCGGCTGCTGCGCCAGCACGGTGAAGGCAGCGCCTTGACCTGAATCAGTGCAGCGGTGGGGTGGATCGTGTACCCTATGGGGTATATATCCACCACCGGGAACCAGACCACCATGCACGAAGCCTCCTACCCCGCGCTGGCTCAGTCCATCAACCAGCAACTCGGGCCGTTTCGCAAGTCGCAAGAAGCCACCATGGCCGGCTTTGGTGCCATGGCCAAGGCCGCCATGGCCGAAGGCGCGCTGAGCGAAAAGCAAAAGGAATTCATCGCCCTGGGCATTGGCGTGAGCCAGCGTTGCCAGGGCTGTGTGGCCTTCCACGTGAAGGCGCTGCGCCGGCTGGGCGCCACCAAGGCCGAGCTCGACGAAGTGCTGGGCGTGGCGGTTTACATGGGCGGCGGGCCGTCATTGATGTATGCCGCCGAGGCGCTGCAGGCTTGGGAGCAGTTTGGCGCCTGACCCGCGTTGAACGTGCTGTGGCGGCGCTCGACTGCGCTGCCGCCGGGCCGCGCTCAGACTTGGTGCCGCGCCGGTTTGGGGCCGGCTTTGCGCCGGGCCCCTGGTGCGCGTGGTGAAGCCGACTCAACAAAGGCCGGCACACTTTCGTGTGCGGCCAGCGCGAAGGGGTTGACCACTTCCAGCGCGCCAAAGCGGCGGCCGGCTTGCAGGTCTTCGGTGTACAGCGTGTCGCATCCCGCTTGCAAGGCGGTCTGCACGATCAGCGCGTCCCACACGCTCAAACCGTGGGCCGCACTCAGCACCATGGCTTGCAGTGCCGTCTCGGCCGTGGGTGCCGCCACTTCCTGTTGGGCAAGCAGGCGCAGCGCTGCGGCGGCGTTGTGTGCAGCTACGCGCTTCTTGCGGGTCAGCACGTTGTAGGTTTCCAGCAGTACCTGCGGGCTCAGTACCAACGTGTGGTCGGCACTGTGGCGCGCCAGCACCCGGCGCGCCACGGCCTGCCGCGCCAAGTCGTCCTGCGCCAAGGCATAGACCAGCAGGTTGCTGTCGACAAAAACCCGCATCGTTGGTGGCTTCAGGGCTTGCCGTCGGCGTCCGCCTTGGCCAACGACGCCCACAGCGTGGGCATGCGTTCGGCCATGGCGTCGTCATACATCGCGTCGCGGTTGGGCCACATTGGCAGCGGTGGCCCGGCGGTGGCCGCCATGCGGTCAGAGATGGCGATCAGCTGTGCCATGAAAGCACCACCGTCGTCCATCGGCGCGGCAAAGCGCTCAATCGCCTGGCGGCAGATTTCATTCACGCTGGTGCCTTGCTGCACGGCCTTGACGCGGGCGGCGCGCAGCAAGTCGTCGTCGATGGCGAGGGTGACATTGGCCATGGTGGATGCGTTTGCTGGGGTGCCGAACATTGACACGGGATCAGTGTAGCACTGGACCTGTGTCCTTTATCCTGGGTTTTGATCTTGTGCACGGGTTGCCCCGCGTGGCCTGGCGTGGGAGCGCTGGCTTGGCCTGCTGCCTGGCCAGCCATTTGCCCAGCCGCTGGCCCAGCCGGTGGCCCAGTCGCCCTACCCCGGCACCACCATTGCCTGCTCCACCAGCAGCCGCTCAGGTGCCAGGTAAGCCACGCGCCAGCTCTCAAAGTCGCCGGTGGTGGCGGCTTCTATGGCGCGGCGCTTGGCCAGCGAGGCCTGCGCCTCGGCGTCAAATTCAGCTTGCTGGGCTGCGCTCCAGGGCAGGGCCAGCAAGTGGTCACGCGTGGCTTCAGACTGGGCCCGCACAAAGGCCGTGTACGAGCTGCCGTGGTCATGCTGCATGGCGGCCAACACACGGGCCGACGGCAGGCTCTCAGGTGCGGCGGCTGCAGCGCAAGCCGCCGCCAGCGCTTCTGCGTAGTCACTGCCGCCATGCACGGCGTCCAGCGCGGCAGCCAAGGGGCGGCATTCGGCCAGCAGCTCGGCCGCCCAATCGGTGAGCAGCACCTCTTGCCCATCACGCTCGAGCTTCAGCCCGGGTTCACGGCCAAAGGCTGCCGTGCGGTGCTGGTTGCGCGCCAGGGCGTCCATTTCTTGCAGGCTGTCAGGCGGGCTGCTATGCAAAAGGCAGTGCAGCAAGAAGATGTCCAGGAAGCGCATGGTTTGCGCCGTGATGCCCACCGGCACAAACGGGTCCAGGTCCATGCAGCGCACTTCCACGTATTCCACGCCGCGCTCCCGCAGCGCGTGCAGCGGGCGTTCGCCGCTGTGAATGACACGCTTGGGGCGGATGGTGCCGTAGAACTCGTTTTCAATCTGCAGCAGCGTGGTGGCCAGCTGGTTGTATTCACCGCCCAGGTTCTTGATGCCTATGGCCTCATAAGGCGCATAGGGTTGGGTGAGCGCGGCTTGCAGCGACGCGCTGTAGGTGTCGAGGTTGTTGTAGCTGACGGCCAGCGTGCTTTGCGCGTCACTCTGGTAGCCCAGCCGGCCCATGCGCAGGCTGGTGGCGTGCGGCATGTGCAGCGTGTACTGCGAAAGCTGCTGCAGGCTGTGCTCGCGCCCGGCCACAAAGTTGCTGCACACAGCCGGGCTGGCGCCAAACAGCCACAGCAGCAAGAAGGCGTGGCGGCGAAAGTTGCGGATCAGCGCAAAGTAGTCGTCGTTGCCCAGCCCCGGCATCGACCAGTTGTAGTGGATGCCAGAGATGGTTTGCATGCGCCGCCCGTAGCGGTTGCCCAGGCCCACGCGGTACACGCTCTTGGCGCGGCCGATGTGGCTGCTGCCGTAGCTGCCTATAGGGATGTGCTCGTCATGCGGCAGCCCGCAGGGCATGCTGCCCACCCACAGTTGCTCGGCGCCCTTGGCGGCGAGCGTG
This sequence comes from uncultured Rubrivivax sp., assembly GCA_964620975.1. Classification (GTDB taxonomy): domain Bacteria; phylum Pseudomonadota; class Gammaproteobacteria; order Burkholderiales; family Burkholderiaceae_C; genus Rubrivivax. Next base: position 8,393 of record CAZUKT010000049.1, read on the forward strand.
CGGTAGACAAACTGGTGCGTGTGGGTGAGCTCGTCCAGGCAAGCTTGCACGCTGCCATGCACGCCAGTGATCAGCTCCAGCTGGCTTTCTGAATAGTCGGTGGTGATGCGGCCGTGCGTCAGCGCCGAGCCCAGCGCGGCCGGGTGGGGTGTGCGTGACAGCGAGCCATTGGCCTGCGTGCGCAGGCTTTCTTTTTCAATGCCACGGCGCATGCCCAGCAGTTGCGCGGCAGGCAGTTGGCGCAAGCGGTCGGCCAGGGGCATGAAGGGGTCTTTCACGGGGCGGCGGGGGGCGAAGGGTACGCGGTCGCCGATTCTGACGCTTGGCGCAGGGCAAAGCCCGACGCCCACCATCGGCCCGACACAACACTGTCATGACACAAGGCCAGCGGCTTTGTGCCGCCATGGCAGGCCTTGCCGCCCTTGCCGCCAGCCGGGCTACCAGCTCACATCACGGTCGGGCGTGGCGCCGATCTTGTGGATGGACAGGTCGGCGCCGTCGTATTCTTCTTCCGCACTCAGGCGCAGCCCCATCAGCGCCTTGAGCGCGCCGTAGACCACGAAGCCGCCCACCAAGGCCCACACCACGCCCAGCACGGTGCCGATGGCTTGCGCGCCCAGTGTCACGCCGCCCAGGCCGCCCAGGGCCTTGACGCCGAAGATGCCGCACGCGATGCCGCCCCAGGCGCCACACAGGCCGTGCAGCGGCCACACCCCCAGCACGTCGTCGATCTTCCAGCGGTTCTGCGTCAGGGTGAACATCTGCACAAAGATGGCGCCGGCAATGCCACCCGTCACCAGCGCGCCCAGCGGATGCATCACGTCAGAACCCGCGCACACGGCCACCAGCCCGGCCAGCGGGCCGTTGTAGGCAAAACCAGGGTCGTTCTTGCCCAGCAGCGTGGCCACCAGCGTCCCGCCCACCATGGCCATGAGTGAGTTCACGGCCACCAGGCCCGAAATCTTGTCAATGGTCTGCGCGCTCATCACGTTGAAACCAAACCAGCCCACGGCCAGCACCCAGGCGCCCAGCGCCAGGAAGGGGATGCTCGACGGCGGATGCGCGCTCATGGCGCCGTCCTTGCGGTAGCGGTTGGCGCGTGCGCCCAGCAGCAGCACGGCGGCCAAGCCTATCCAGCCGCCCACCGCGTGCACCACCACGCTGCCGGCAAAGTCATGAAACTCGGCGCCCGTGGTGGCCTTGATCCAGGCCTGCACACCAAAGGCCTGGTTCCAGGTGATGCCCTCAAAAAACGGGTACACCAGCCCCACCAGCACCGCCGTGGCAATCAGCTGCGGCCCAAAACGCGCACGCTCTGCAATGCCGCCCGACACGATGGCCGGAATGGCTGCCGCAAAAGTCAGCAAAAAGAAGAACTTGACCAGCTCAAAACCGTTTTTGGCTGCCAGGGTTTCGGCGCCGCTGAAGAAGCTCACGCCATAGGCCACGCTGTAGCCGACAAAGAAGTAGGCGACGGTGGAGACCGAAAAGTCCACCAGGATCTTGACCAGCGCATTCACCTGGTTCTTCTTGCGCACCGTGCCCAGTTCCAGAAAGGCAAACCCGGCATGCATGGCCAGCACCATGATGGCGCCCAGCAAGATGAACAGGGCGTCGGTGCCCTGCTTGACCTGATCCATTTGTCGTCTCCAGCAGCGTGATGCACCGGCTTGGCGTGCTTTAACGCACCGCCAGCGAGTGTCTGTGCACCAAGTAAAGCAAGGCGCAGGCCTGATTTGGTGCCGCTTGCTGCGGCGCTGGGCGTTGAATCGGTGCGCGATGCGCGTGTTTGCGGTGCGGTGCGCACCAAGTTAATGCGCGCGGCTTGGCTGCGCCTTCAAGCAGGCTCAGCGTGCGGCGCCCGGCATTTCTGGCTTGGCCGCACGGCGCGCTGTCATGTGCACCTTGAACTGGTGTTGCCCGTCGGCGCTGCGCACTTCAAAAATTGCCGGCACGCCCTCGGGCGTGACCAGCACCGGCGCGGCCAGCGGCTGCAACGGTTCACCGCCGCGCAGCCGTGTCTGCAGGCGCAACTGGCCGTCAGCGGCGGCCGTGGTGGTGACCTGCAGCTCCCAAGGGGTGGCCGCAGTGGATGGTGCCGCCTTCGCCGCCTGCAAGTCGGCCGCATTCGGCCGCCAGCGAATCGACATGGCCTGGCCCATGGCACCAAACAAACGCGGCGACACTTTGGGCGCGCCGCCTTGTTCTATTTGCAAGTGCAGCATCACGGTGGGCGCACTGGCTGGCGCCTGGGGCGCGGGAGTTGCCAGCGGTTCCAGCGCGTGGCCCAGGCCCAGGGCCAACAGACCCAGGCCGGCAACCAGGCTGCGGCCCCAACCATGAGAGAGGCGGCGCTTGGGGCACGCGGTTTGTTTCTTGAGCATGGCAATCCTTTCAACCAAGGGGTGGCTGCCGCGCCAGCCGCGAGCGGCCGGCGCCAGCACGGCGCTGAGGTCGTGTGACTTGAGCAGCGCGCGCAGGTAGGCCTGTGCGCCCGCAGGGGGCTGCGTCGCCATCACCGCAGCATCCACGGCCAGTTCCTGGTCGGCCCGAAAACGCTGCAACGCCCACCAGGCCAGCGGGTTGAACCACTGCAGCGTGGCCAGCGCGTGGGCCAGCAGGTTCCAGGCGTTGTCATGGCGGCGGCGGTGCTCGGCTTCGTGGGCCAGGATGGCGGCTTGCTCCTCGGCGTCAAACCGCGCTTCAAAGTCCAGCGGCAAGGCCAGGCGGGGGCGCCACAGGCCCATCCAGGCCGGGCTGCTGCCGGCGGCGCTGCGCCAATGCGGCAGGTCGGCGTGCCGGCGCAGGGCGCGCATGGCGGCGCGTTGGCGCATGACCAGCCCCGTGGCCAGTGCCAGCATCCCGGCCAGCCAGGTGGCCGCCAGCCCCACACACAGCGCCTGCAGCGGCGCCAGTGCGCCCCACCACGGCGCCGCTGCGGCGGGCCGCGGGTCCATGGCAGGCAATGCGGCGCCCACCCACTGCAGCACCGGCACGGGCACGCGTGGCACGCCGGGCACGGCGGCCACCCAGGCCAGCAGCGCCCCGGCCAGCGCTGCCGGCACCACACACCATGCAGCGCACACGGCCTGCGCACCCCAAGTCAAGCGCAGACCGGGGCGCAGCGCCAGCACGGCCAACACGGCCGCCGCCACCAGCAGCGCGTGCAGCGCCAGGTGGCGCAACAGCGTGGTGCACGCTTCAAGCACCGTCGTGTTCCTTCAGCAGCAGGCGCAAGGCCTCCACGTCGGCGGGCTTGAGCGGCCGGTGCGAGGCAAATTGCGCCACCAGCGGCGCCAGCCGGCCGCCAAACCAGCGGTCCACCAGGCTCAGGCTCTGGGTTTGCAGCCACGCCTGCTGCGTGAGCACTGGGCTGTACAAAAAACGCCGCCCTTCCCGGGTGGCGTTGACAGCGCCTTTGGCCAGCAGCCGGCCAAGCAGCGTCTTGATCGTGGCCAGCTTCCAGGCCTGCCGCCCCTGCAGCGCCTGGGCCACGCTTTCGGTGCTGAGTGGGTGGCGCTGCCAAAGCACTTCCATGACGTGGGCTTCGGCGTCACTGATGCTGGGGGCGGTGCCAGCGTGGAGGGGGTCGGTGGTGGGTGCGGGCGTGGGCATGTTCGGTTCGGCTACATGTGTAATCGTCAGGCGATGATTACGGATGTAGTCGTTGCCGTCAAGCCCGCTCTGCGACGTACCCCAACGCCGGGCCGGCAGCTGCCGATTCAGCGTGCCAGTGCTTGCCGGTGCAACGTGATCGGCGCGCCAGCGCCGGTGGCAGCACGGGCCCGCAATTGCCCGCAGCCCCCTTCCACGTCCTGCCCGGCCGAGTGCCGCAGCTTGGTGAGGATGCCGCGCCGGTGCAGCGTGCGGGCCATGTGTGCCGCACGTTCCCAGCTCGGGCGCCGCCACGGCATGCCGTCCACCGCATTGAAGGGGATCAGGTTCATCAGCGCGTACTTGCCAGCCAGCAAGCGCACGATGCCTTCAATTTCTTCGTCGCTGTCGTTGACACCTTCCATCAGCGTCCACTGGTACTGGATGGGGTAGCCAGTGGCGCGGGCGTAGGCCTCGCCGGCGGACACCAGGTCGCTGGGGTCAAAACGCGGGGCACGCGGCAGCAGTTGCTGGCGCAAGTCGGCGCGCGTGGTGTGCAGGCTCAGCGCCAGGGCCGGCTTGACATGCTGGTGGGGCAGACGCTCAAACACACGCGGGTCGCCCACCGTGCTGAAGACCAGGTTCTTGTGGCCGATGTTGCCGCCGGTGCCCAGCAGGTGTATGGCGTCCAGCACCGCGTCCAGGTTGTGTGCGGGTTCGCCCATGCCCATGAAAACCACCTTTTTCACCGGCTTGTCGGGGAAGGTGGCACGCGCCAGCGCCACCTGCGCCACGATCTCGGCGCTGCCCAACTGGCGCAGCAGGCCGCCGGTGCCTGTCATGCAAAACACGCAGCCCACGGCGCAGCCGACTTGGGTGCTGATACACAAGGCCTGGGCGCGGTCTGGCGGCAACAGCACACTCTCCACGGTCTGGCCGTCCTGCAGCGCCACCAGCAGCCGCACCGAGCCGTCTTCAGCGGCGTGTTGCGACTGCAACGTGGCCAGCGCGGCCAGCTCAGCACTGAGCGTGGGCAACTCGGCGCGCACCGCCTTGGGCATGAAGTCTTCCAGCGCGCGCCGGCCGCTGCTCTGGGGCTGCGCCATGGCCCACAGGCGCAGCACACGCTCTTCGTGTTTGGGGCCGGCGCCCAGGGCGCGCAGGCGCTCGCGGACCTGGATGATTTGCATGTCAGGCGTGCATGTCAGCCGTGCATGTTCAGACCAGCGCTGCCGCGTGGTGGCGCAGGTGGTCTTCCATGACGCTGGCGATGAAGTAGTAGCCGTGGTCGAAGCCGGCATGCCGGCGCAACGTCAGCGGCTGGCCCGCGTCGCGGCACGCCGCCTCCAGCCGATGCGGGTGCAGTTGTTCGGCCAGGAATTTGTCGGCCAGGCCCTGGTCCACCAGCAGAGGCGGCGCTCGGTGGCCTGCGGCGATGAGCGCGCTGGCGTCGTGGGCGGCCCAGGCGGTGCGGTCGGCGCCCAGGTAGCCGCTGAAGGCTTTCACGCCCCACGGGCACTGCATGGGCGCGGCAATCGGCGCCACCGCGCTGACGCTGGCAAAGAGGCCAGTGTGGCGCAGCGCCAGGGTCAGCGCGCCGTGGCCACCCATGCTGTGGCCCATCAAGCCCAATCGCCCGGCCGGCACGGCAAAACGTTCGGCCAGCAGCGCAGGCAGCTCCTGCGTGATGTAGCTTTCCATGCGCCAGTGCGGCGCCCAGGGGGCTTGCGTGGCGTCCAGGTAAAAGCCGGCGCCGGTGCCAAAGTCCCAGGCATCGTCAGCACCCACCACCCCCGTGCTGCGGGGGCTGGTGTCGGGCGTGACCAGCAGCAGCCCCAATGCCGCCGCCACACGCTGCGCGCCGGCCTTGATGGCAAAGGTCTCTTCGTTGCAGGTCAGGCCTGCCAGGTAAATGAGGGCCGGCAGCGGCGCCACGGTGGACGCCAGCGCCTGCGGCGGCCGGTACACACCCAGCCGCATGGGCAGCCCGATGGTGCTGGACGCGTGCCTGTAAAAGCCCTGCACGCCGCCGAAACAGGCGTGCTCGGACAGCACTTCCCAGGTCACGCCAACACCTCAAGCGCTGCGCGACCGCGCATCAAAACACCACCACGCTGCGTATGCTTTCGCCCCGCTCCATCAGCTCAAAGCCGTGGTTGATGTCTTCTAGCTTCAGGATGTGCGTGATGAGCGGGTCGATCTGGATCTTGCCTTCCATGTACCAGTCCACGATCTTGGGCACGTCGGTGCGGCCGCGGGCGCCGCCAAAGGCGCTGCCTTCCCACTTGCGGCCGGTGACCAGCTGGAAGGGCCTTGTCGCAATCTCCTGCCCTGCCGCCGCCACGCCGATGATGATGCTGCGGCCCCAGCCCTTGTGGCAGCACTCCAGGCTCTGGCGCATGGTGTTGACGTTGCCGATGCATTCAAAGCTGTAGTCGGCGCCACCGTCGGTGAGCTGAACAATGGCATCCACCACGTTGTCCACTTCCTTGGGGTTGATGAAGTGCGTCATGCCAAAGCGCCGCGCCATCTCTTGCCGCGCCGGGTTGATGTCCACGCCGATGATCTTGTCGGCGCCCACCATGCGTGCGCCCTGGATCACGTTCAGGCCGATGCCACCCAGGCCAAACACCACCACGTTGGCGCCGGCCTCGACCTTGGCTGAAAAGATCACCGCGCCCACGCCGGTGGTGACGCCGCAGCCGATGTAGCAGACCTTGTCAAAAGGTGCGTCCTTGCGGATCTTGGCCAGCGCGATCTCGGGCACCACCACA
>CAZUKT010000050.1:0-14587 GCA_964620975.1 uncultured Rubrivivax sp.
CAGAAAGTGTCGGAGAATGCATAGGCAAGAGCACCAACCATTCCAGCGGCAAGATGGGCTTTGCCGTGGCCCGCGCTGCTGCCGAGGCCGGCGCATGGGTGACGCTGGTGGCCGGCCCGGTGCACCTGCCCACGCCTTTTGGCGTGCGCCGCATCAACGTGCAAAGCGCCGAGCAGATGCTGCAGGCCGTGTTGCCCGAGGCCGTGCGCCACGATGTCTTTGTCGCCACCGCTGCGGTGGCCGACTGGCGCCCGGCCCATGCCAGCGAGCACAAGATCAAGAAAGACGGCAGCGGCCTGCCGCCTACTCTGCAGATGGCCGAGAACACGGACATCCTGGCCACGGTGGCCCGCCTGCCCGCCACGCAGCGCCCCTGGTGCGTGGGCTTTGCAGCAGAGAGCCACGATCTGCTGCGCCATGCACGCGAAAAACTTGCCCGCAAGGGTGTGCCGCTGATCGTGGCCAACATCGGCCCGGCCACCTTTGGCCAGGACCACAACACACTGCTGCTGGTGGACGCTCAAGGCGAGCTTGAACTGCCCCACGGCGACAAACTCTCGCTGGCGCGGCAACTGGTGCAACACATCGCCATGCGTCTGCCGGCGGCTGCAACGGGTGCTTTGCCATGACCGTCATTGACGTCAAAGTGCTTGACGCCCGCATGGCCGAGCACCTGCCCGCCTACGCCACGCCCGGCAGCGCCGGTCTGGACCTGCGCGCCTGCCTGGACGCACCGCTCACGCTGGCGCCCGGCGGCGCGGCGCTCATTCCCACCGGCTTGGCGGTGCACATCGGCGACCCCGGCCTGGCCGCCATGCTGCTGCCCCGCTCGGGCCTGGGTCACAAACACGGCATCGTGCTGGGCAACCTGGTGGGCCTGATCGACAGCGACTACCAAGGGCCGCTGATGGTGAGCTGCTGGAACCGCAGCAGCGTGGCCTACACCGTGCAGCCGATGGAGCGCATTGCACAGATGGTGATCGTGCCGGTGGTGCAGGCCAGCTTCAGGCGCGTGGGCGACTTTGGCAGCTCGGCGCGCGGCGAGGGCGGGTTTGGCTCTACCGGCCGGGCCTGACGGGCTCTGGCGGCGCATGTTTGCGCCCCATGAGGTCAGTGCATCGGCTCGCCGTGTGCCGGCCCGCGCGGCGAGTTCAGCACGCTCAGCGGGGACTCGCCGGCGCTGACGCTGCGGGCTTCGATCTCGGCTTCGGTGGCGTCGCGCACACCGCGCACCTTGATGTCCAGGCGCAGTGCCATGCCGGCCAGCGGGTGGTTGCCGTCCAGCACCACGTGTGACGGATAGATCTCGGTCACCAGGTACACGGTGTCGGCAGGCATGTTGGCCGTGACGCTGCCTTCGGGCAGGCCTTCAAAGGCCAGGCCGGTTTCCAACTGCTCGGGGAAGAGCTTGCGGTCTTCAAAACACACGAGCTCGGCCTTGTAGTCGCCAAAGGCCTGTTCGGGCTCCAGGTGCAACTGCAGTTCGGCGCAGGCCTCGTAGCCCGCCAAGGCATCTTCCACCGTGGGCAGCAGGTCGTCACCGCCGTAAAAGAACTCCACCGGGTCGGTCAATTCGTCAATGGGGCGGTTCTGGCCGTCGTTGAGTTTCCAGGTCAGGCTCACGACGCAAGGGGCTTGTATCTGCATGCAGGAATGATCGCATAGCGCTTGACCTGGGCCATGCGGCGCCAGCCCCGGCCCGCGCCAGAATCGTGGCCATGGACGTGAACACACCGCTGGTCTTGCTCGGGGGGCTGTCGCCCGCCACCTTCATGAAACGCCATTGGCAGAAAAAGCCGCTGCTGGTGCGCCAAGCCTGGCCTGGCGTGCGGCCGCCGCTGCCGCGTGCGGGGGTGATGGCGCTGGCCGCCAAAGACGACGTCGAGTCACGCCTGGTCATTTGCGACAGCCCAGACCGCTGGCGCGTGCGGCACGGCCCGTTGCCACGCAGCGCGCTGCCGCCACAGCAGCGCCCAGGCTGGACGCTGCTGGTGCAAGGCCTGGACCTGCATGTGCCGGCCGCACGCGCCATGCTCGAAGCCTTTCGTTTTGTGCCCGACGCACGGGTGGACGACCTCATGGTGTCGTGGGCCAGCCCTGGCGGCGGCGTGGGGCCACACATCGACGACTACGACGTCTTCCTGATCCAGGTGCACGGCCGCCGCCGCTGGCGCGTGGGGCGTGTGGCCGACCCGTCCTGGGTGCCCGATGCACCGCTCAAGAGGCTGCAACACTTTGAGCCCACCGAAGACTGGGTGCTGGAGCCTGGCGACATGCTCTACCTGCCACCTCGGTGGGGACACGATGGCATTGCCGAAGGCGGTGACTGCATGACGTGTTCGGCCGGTTTCAAGGTGCCGGGCCAGGACGACTTGGCGCGTGACCTGCTGCAGCGCTTGTCCGAAGACGACGACGCCGGTGCCGGGCGTTTGTACCGCGACGCGCAGCAGCCCGCCACCATGCACCCAGCCGAGATACCGGCCACGCTGGAAGCCTTTGCACACGAGGCATTGGTGCGCCACCTGGCCACGCCGCACGCGCTGGCCCGCGTGCTGGGTGAATCGCTCAGCGAACCCAAGCCGCAGGTGTGGTTTCAGGCCGGCGGCAAGCTGGGCAACGGCGGCGTGCGGCTGGACCCGCGCACACGCATGATGTACGACGCACGCCACGTGTTCATCAACGGCGAGTCCTTCTTGGCCGCCGGCGCCGATGCCCGGCTCATGCGTCAGCTGGCCGATGAACGCTGCCTGCCGGCAGCCCCGATGCACCGGCTGAGCAAAGCTGCTGCCGCATTGCTGGATGAATGGGTGGCTGCGGGCTGGGCCCATGGGGGGCAGGCATGACTGGCATGACTGGCGCGACAGCGGCTGACGGGCCCACCATCGATTCCAGCGCCAGTTGGGCTGCGGCGCTGCGCTGGGGCTTTGAGCGGGCCATAGCGCAGGATGCCCGGCGCATCACCTGCGTGGCCCCGGGTTTTGCCGGCTGGCCCCTGGACGATGAAGCCGTGCTGACGTCGCTTGCCACCTGGTTGCGCCTGCCCATGCGGCGCCTGGTGCTGCTGGCGGCGCGCTATGACACCGTGCCCCGTGAACACGCCCGCTTCAACGCCTGGCGCCGACCCTGGGTGCATGCCATCGAGCCCTGGCAGGCGCCGGCCGAAATGGCCGCTGAATTGCCCAGCCTGTTGCTGGGCGACGAGGGCACGACGGTGCACCTGATCGACGCCGAACACTGGCGCGGCAGGGCGCGTGTGGACGGCCGTGGCGCACACATCTGGCAGCAGCGGCTTGATGTGGTTTTGCAACGCTCTGAGCGCGCATTTGCCGTGAATACCTTGGGTCTTTAGGGATTGCCCTAGCCCAGGCTATACTCGTGGGCTAGACACAGTGCGGGCATTTGCCACGTTTGTGTGTCTATTTGAGATGGGTCTCTCTGAGCGTTGTCGAAGAGTGCCCGCCGATGCCCGACCCCTGACCCATAACTCCTTGAGGATACGAACATGAACAAGTCCCTGATTCTGGCTTCCCTGGTTGCCGCTTTCGCCCTGGCCGCTTGCGGCAAGAAGGAAGAGGCGCCCGCGCCGGCTCCCGCCCCCGTGGCCGCCCCCGCCCCGGCCCCCGCCCCGGTGGCTGATGCCGCCGCTTCGGCTGCCTCCGCTGTGGCCGGTGCCGCTTCGGCCGTCATGGGCGCCGCTGAAACCGCCGCTTCCGCCGCCACTGGCGCCGCTGCTGCTGCCAAGGACGCCGTTGGCGCCGCCAAGGACGCCGCCGCTGCCGCCAAGGACGCCGTCAAGAAGTGATGGTGGCGCGCCGCAAGGCGTGTTGCCTGCACTGCCGCCCCCGGGTGGCAACCAGCAAAAAGCCGCCCTCGGGCGGCTTTTTTTTGCGCCACCGTTGGCTGCCACGGTGGCGCAAGGCAAGGCGCCTCAGCGCAAGTCCCTGACCAACTGCGTGGCAATGCGCTGGCCGTTTTCACCGACCTCGGCGCCACCGGCCGACGTGAGCACGTTGATGGTGGTCTTGTTGCCACTGCCCTTGAGCGACACCCGGTAGCGCACCGGCACCTGCGTGGCGGTTTCACCCATCAAGCGGCCCCACCAACCGGGTTCTTCCTTGCCCGCGCTCTTGGGGTCGACATAGCGCACAAAGTACACGCCCGCCGCACGGTCGCGGTCTTCCACCGAGAAGCCGCTTCGATCAAGTGTCAGGCCCACGCGGCGCCAGGCACGGTCAAAGGGCTCGTCAACTTCCAGGGCCGCTCCGGCCAGCGCGCGGGCGCGCCCGGGTTGGTCTGTGCCTGGCGTGGCCGTGCCTGCCGGGGTGGTGGGTGCCGATGCGGGCGCCGGCGCGGCTGCAGCCACCATGGCGCGTGCTGGTTCGTCCTTGGCGCCCAGCATCACCATCAGGCGCGACAGCATCTCGGCTTCAAGCTGGGGGTCGGCGGGGCGGGCGCGCCAGGTGGTGCCTTCGCGCTGCGCGTCGTTGTAGATTTCGATCAGGCCACGGTGTGCAATGTAGACCTCGGTGCCTGCGGCGGTGCGCTCAAGGCGGGTGCGGTAGCGGTCGCGTTCGCCCGTGTCGTATGCATTGCCAAACACCTTGCCCAGGGTGTTGCGGATCAGGTCGTTGGGCAGCTTGGCGCGGTTCTCGGCCCAGCCGGTTTCCATCACACCAGCGGCTGCGTTTTCGCCTTCGATGGCAAAACCGCGTTGCTCCCAGAAGGCCTTGAGCTGCGGCCACAACTGCTCGGGCGTAAGCGGCACCACCAGCCAGCGGTGCTGCCCGCCGCGCTCTACACGCATCTGGCCCTGGCTGGCCAGGGCCACGGTGGCAGGGCCCGCGGCTGCTGCTGCCGTATTGGCAGCCGGCCCGCCAGCGCCCGCAGCGGCCGCTGCGCTGACCACGCCGCCTTGTGTCTGGTAGCGGGATTCGCGTGCCAGTTGTGTCAGGTCGGGCGGCACTTCCAGCGCCTTGGCCTTGGGGGTGCCAGTGCGGTAGTCCACCTTGTCACCCGCCAGGCCGTCAGTGATTGACGAACAAGCGGCCAGCCCGGCAAGCAGGGCCACGGCGGCAAGCCGCGTGGAGGTAACGGCAAAAGGGGAATTCACGTTCGATGTCTCCGCCACGGCCACTTTGCGGGCCGGGCCTTGGGGCAAGAAAGAAGGAAGCGTCAGCCGACGATGCCGCTGTCGCGCAGGGCCTGGCCCACCAGCAACTGGCCGGCGGGCGTGAGCGGCAGGATGGGCAGCCGTACCTGTGGTGTGCACAGGCCGAGTTGCGACATGGCCCACTTGGCCGGTGCCGGGCTGGGCTCGCAGAACAGCTGCTTGTGCAGTGGCAGCAGTTGCAGGTGGATGGCGCGGGCGCGGTTCACGTCGCCCTGCAGCGCGGCCATGCACAGGTCGTGCATCAGGCGGGGCGCCACGTTGGCGGTGACGCTGACGTTGCCGTGGCCGCCCAGCAGCATCAGGGCCACGGCAGTGCCGTCGTCGCCCGAGTAGATGGCAAAGCCTGGCGGCGCGTGTTTGATGAGCTGGCAGGCGCGTTCAATGTTGCCGCTGGCTTCTTTGATGCCCACGATGCCGGGCAGTTGCGCCAGGCGCAGCGCGGTGTCGGGCTGCATGTCGGCCACCGTGCGGCCGGGCACGTTGTACAGCACCATGGGCAGTTGCACGGCTTCGGCCACGGCCTTGAAGTGCTGGTAGATGCCTTCTTGTGACGGCCGGTTGTAGTAGGGCACCACCGACAAATGGCAGTCCGCGCCCACCTGCTTGGCAAAGCGCGTGAGCGTGATGGCTTCGGCGGTGGAATTGGCGCCGGTGCCGGCCATTACCGGCACGCGGCCGGCGGTGTGCTCAACCGCCACGCGGATGACTTCGCAGTTTTCGTCCATCGACACGGTGGGTGATTCACCCGTGGTGCCCACCACGCCGATGCAGTCGGTGCCTTCGGCGATGTGCCAGTCGATCAAGCGGCGCAGCGCGGCGTAGTCCACGCTGCCGTCTTCGTGCATCGGCGTGACGAGCGCCACGATGCTGCCAACGATGGGGTTCATGCGGTCTGGGTTCCTGGCAATCTTCTGGGCAATCCGCTGATTTTAGCTGGCGGGGCCTTGCAGCCCGTAGCGCGGCGGCGCGGCACCCGCTGGCGGGCCTTTCACGGCCACGATGCGCTGCACATACCGTGCAGGCTCGGGCTCGAAGCCATCTTCAAAAGCCACCACACGCAGACCCGCAAACGCCTGCAGCAGTTCCCCGTTTTGCAGCAAAAAGTCAGGGCGCGACGGTTTGCCCACCGTTTGTTGCCCGTTGGCAAAGGTCTCGTAGACCAGCACGCCGCCGGTGCCCAATGACGCAAACAGTTGTGGCAGCAACGGGCGCCACAAGTAGTTGGTCACCACCACGGCGTCAAAACACCGGCCGGGCCATGGCCAGGGGCCGGCTTCGATGTCGGCGGCAAGCAACTCGGCCGTAGGGCACTGCGCGCCGAGCACGGCCAGCGCGGCGGCATCACGGTCCACACCCGTGACCGCAAAGCCTTGCCCTGCCAGCCATCGCACGTGGCGGCCGCTGCCGCAGGCCACGTCCAGCACCGAAGCGCCTGGCGCGATCAGGCCCACAAATCGGCGCAGCCAGGGTGACGGCGCACCGCCGGCGGGCGCTAAAAGCATGCCCACACGCGGCTGGCCAGGTCAACCGCGAAGTGCGGATTGAGGTAGGCCGCAAAGACGGCGGCCAGCGATCCGAGCGCTGCGGCCCAGCCGATGATGCGCAGCCAGCGGTGGTTCACGTCAGGCAGCCACCGGCGCTGGGCGCACGATGGTGTGTTCGCGCACGGGCAAATTGATGAGGGCGGCGAAGATGCCCAGCGCAACCGACAGCCACCACATGGCGGCATAGCTGCCGGTCGCGTCATAGAGCAGGCCGCCCAACCATGCACCCAGGAAAGCGCCCACCTGGTGGCTCAGGAATACGAAGCCGCTGAGCATCGACAGGTACCTGGCCCCAAAAATTTGTGCCAGCAGCGCATTGGTGGTGGGCACGGTAGACAGCCACAGCAGCCCCATCACCGAAGCGAACACGTAGACGCTCCACGGCGTCAGCGGCACCAGCACAAAGGCCACCACGGCCAGAGAACGCGTGCCGTAGATGGCGGCCAGGATGTAGCGCTTGGGGAAGCGATTGCACAGCAGCCCTGCGGCGTAGGAGCCGAAGACGTTGAACAGCCCGATAAGTGCCAGCGCCGTGGTGGCCACGCTGGCGTCCAGGCCCTGGTCCTTGAGATAGCTGGGCATGTGCACGCCGATGAAGAGCAGGTGGAAGCCGCAGACGAAGTAGCCGGCGGTCAGCAGCCGAAAGCTCGGGTAGGCAAAGGCCTCGCGCAGTGCCGCCATCACGCTCTGCTCATGGGCTGCTGCGGCCGCCGCCGGCGGCTCCTTCAGACCCAGCGCCAGCGGCAGGATGCCCAGAGCCGCTACGCCCAGGATGAAAAGCGCGTTCTGCCAACCGGCGTGGGCGATCAGCCAGGCCTCTACGGGCATCATCAAAAACTGGCCGAAGGAGCCGGCCGCCGCCGCAGCGCCCATGGCCCATGCGCGTTTGCCTTCTGGCACGTTGCGGGCAATCACGCCAAACACCACGGCATAGGTTGACCCGGACTGCGCCACGCCCAGCAGCAGCCCCGCCGTGGCTGTGAACGCCAGGCCGGTGCTGCTCAGGCCCATCAGCACCAGACCCAGTGCATACAGCGCGCCGCAGGCCAGCAACACGCGGTAGGCGCCAAAGCGGTCGGCCCACATGCCGGCCAGCGGGCCGGCCAGGCCGAAGGCCAGGTTTTGTATGGCCAGCGCAAACGAAAAGGTCTCGCGTGTCCAGCCCCGGTCCATCGTGATCGGTTGCAGCCACAGCCCGAACCCGTGGCGTATGCCCATGCTGAGTGTGACGATGGCCGCGCCACACAGCAGCACCTGGGTCATGGACAGCGTGCGCGCTGGGGACGGGGAAGAAGTCATGGCCGGGACTGTAGCCGCGATGCCCTTTGGCCACGGACGCTGCGCAACAATCCCGACATGCACGACGCCGCCATGCCTTTGCTGGAACGCGACGACACCCTGGCTGCGCTGCGCGCCCAGGTGCAAGGTCTGCATGCCGCTGCGCCGCAAGGGCGCTGTGTGTTGCTTGAAGGCGAACCCGGCATTGGCAAGACGAGCCTGCTGCGTGCCGTGCAGCAGGCCACCGAGCCGCAGGCACTTTGGTGGTGGGGCAGCTGCGAGCCCCTGCTGGCGCCGCCCGCCCTGGCACCCTGGATCGACATGCTGCCGCAATTGCCCCTGGCGTTGGCCGACCACGTGCGCCGGGGCCAGGCCGGCGGTGCGCTGTATGCCGGGCTGCTGTCGCTGCTGCAAGACACCCGCCAACCGCTGGTGCTGGTGATTGAAGACCTGCAGTGGGCTGACGGCGCCACGCTGGACTTGCTGCGGTTTCTGGCCCGGCGCATGGCCAGCACGCGGGCGCTGCTGGTGCTGACCTGGCGCGCTGGCGACGTCGGCGACGCGCACCCGCTGCGCTCGGTGCTCGCTGGTCTGGACGCAAGGTATGCGCAACGCCTGACGCTGCAAGCGCTCAGCCCTGCGGCGGTGGCTGCTTGGGCGCGGCGCTGCGGACGCATGCCAGACGGCCTGTTTGAGGCCACCGTCGGCAACCCCTTCTTCGTCGCTGAATTGCTGGCGGCGCCAGAGTCCGTGGCGGGCCATTTGCCGGCGGCGGTGCGTGACGCGCTGCAGGCCCGTGTGGCGCGGCTGTCGCCCGCCGCGCGCGATGTGCTTGAAGCGCTGAGCCTGTCACCCACGGCGCTGGAAACCGAGGTGTTGCACGCCGTGTGCGGCGCGGAGCCCACCGCCGTGGACGAAGCCCTGGCCAGCGGCCTGGTGCAGGCCGGCGAGTCGAACCTGCGTTTTGCGCATGAACTGGCGCGGCTGGCGGTGGCGTCCGGGCTGGGGCCGCGCACGGCCGCCATGCACGCGGCGCTGTTTGACGCGCTCAGCCAGCACCAGGTGCCGCTGGCCCGACTGGTGCACCACGCACAACATGCGGGCTTGACCTACGCCGTGCTGCAACTGGCGCCACGCGCCGCGCAAACGGCGGCCGACCAGTCTGCGCACCGGCAGGCCGCCGCGCTGTATGCGCTGGTGTTGGCGCATGGCGATCAGCTCGACCGCGACACCGAAATGAAGCTCTGCGCCGCCCATGCCGACGAGTGCCTGCTGACCAACCAGTTGGACCCCGCCGCGCAGTCGCGCGAACGTGCGCTGCAATTGGCCCGCGCTGGGGGCGACGTGTTGGCCGAAGCCGTGCACCTGCGGGTGCTGGGCCGCATCGACTGGGTTCGTGGCCGGCCGGTGGCCGGCGTTGCCCATGTGCGGCAGGCCATTGCCCTGCTGCAGCAATTGGCACCCGGTGGCCGGGAGCTGGCCATGGCAAAGGCCACGCTGGCGCAACTGCACCTGCTGACCGAAGACATGGGCACCGCGCGCCAGGCCGGCGAAGAGGCGCTGGCACTGTTTGAGCAGTTGGGTGACACCGAGGGGCATGCCTATGCGCTCAACACCGTCGGCGCGGCACACCTGGGGACGGCCGAACACGCCAAGGGCCTGCAACTGCTGGACGACGCACGCCGCATGGCACTGGCGCACGGCCTGGAAGAGTTGGCCGCGCGCGCCTGGACCAATCTGGCTTCGGCCGCGCTGGTGGACAGCCGGCACGACGACCTGGCACGCCTGTGTGCCGAGGGCCTGGCCTACTGCGAGGCGCGTGACCTGGACGTGTTCGCCATTCACATCGTGGTCAGGCAGGCCTGCGGCGACATCGCCTGCGGCCGCTGGGCCGAAGGCGCAGCGAAACTGAGCCAGCTGCAAGCGCGGCAGGACCTCAACGCCGTGCAGCGCGAGCAAGTGCAGCACATGCTCGCGCTGCAGGCCCTGCGCCGCAGCGAGCCTGGCAGCCTGGCCTATTGGGAGCAACTGGACCGAGGCACGCTGCGCTTGTCGGTGTCACCGTGGTTCATGTCGATTGACGTGCAGCGCGCCGAAGTGGCCTGGCTGCAGGGCAAGGACGACGCGGCAGCCGCCTTGGCGCGCGCCGCCCTGCAAAGGGCCACCACCGGACTGAGCGCGTGGCGCCGTGGCCAGCTCACCGTGTGGCAGCACCGGGCCCGACAGGCGGTGCCCCTGCCCGACGACGCACCGCTGCCGTGCCGGCTTGAACTGCAGGGCCGGCTGGCCGAAGCCGCCGCCGCTTGGGCCGCACTGGGCCACCCGTACCAGGAGGCGCTGACCCTGGCCCAGGGCGACGAAGCCGCACAGCGCGCCGCACTGGCCACCTTCCTGCGCCTGGGCGCCACGGCGGCGGCGCAGCGTGTGCGCGGAAACCTGCACGCCTTGGGGGCCAGGCTGGTGGCACGTGGACCGTATGGCCACGCCAGACAAGATCCGCTGGGCCTGACCGCGCGCGAACGCGAAGTACTGGCGTTGCTGGCGCAGGGCCTGGCCAACCGGCAGATCGCCGCGCGGCTGCACCGGTCAGAGCGCACGGTGGAGAACCACGTGGCAGCGTTGCTGGCCAAGCTGGGGGTGCGCGACAGGCATGAAGCGGTGCGGCTGGTGGCCGCCAGCGACAACAAAAACTAGGTACTGCAAGGCTCAAATCTGCGTGGCGCCACGCTCATGGTGCGGACGCCGCCTGCCTAGGCTCCAGCCTGTTCGTGTTGCCATGTCGGGCGGCGCGCCAAGAAGGGAGTTCGCATGAACCTACGTTTTCACCATGTCGCCGCAGGCAGCGTGCTGGCAATTGCCGCCGCCGCACCCGCGCTGGCGCAAGGCTTGTCCGGCGCCACCGCCTACGGCTACGCCTCGGGCACCTTCGCCATTGGTTGCACGACCTGCGGACACTGGGACATCACATTGGATGCGGATCCGAACCCAATACTGGGTGGTGCCGGGTTCACATCGGCGGCCTTTGACTACTTCGGGCACCCCGTGACCAGCGCGGTGCCCAACCCCGGCGAGTACACCCTGGAAGGCGACGGCTCCATGGCCGCCTGGGCCACGTTCGAGGGCGCGCTGGCCACGCCCAGCCTGCATGCCCGTGCCGGCGCGCACAACAAGCCGGTGTACCTGACCGCCGATGTGGACAGAACCGTCAACGTCGGTGTTGACTACTACACCGCCTCGGCCACGGCCGAGACGGTGCAGCGCTACACCTACATCGGCACAGGCAGCGCCACCTACACCTTCACCTTCAGCGTGGACGGCAAGGTGACCGACATGCGCACCGGCGTGTTTGGCGCGGCTGGCTTTTACGACGACTTCCTGGAAACCAACTACGCCTTCGGCAGCGTCTACGTCGAAGGCCAGGGGCTGGCACCCTACACGCCGCCGGTCGACTTCGCGCAGACCTTCGAGCTGACGATGACCTTCAACGAAGGCGAGTCGTTCTACATGAAGTCGTGGTTGACGGCCGGCGTGACCGGTATGTACGCCAGCGGATCGCCCTTTGCCGATGCCTACGACACCCTGCATGTGACGGGCGTCACCGGCGGCGACGCCCGCTTGCTGCTGCCCAGCCTGGTCGGGCCTGTGCCGGAGCCCGGCACGGTGGCGCTGTGGCTGGCCGGTGTGGCGGCGTTCGGGTTCATGCGCGCAAGGCAGCGGCGCTGAGCGCCCGGCGCGGCCGCCGAATATCCGGCAGCAACGCCATGATTTGGGGCGTATGTGGGCCGGGCATCCGCCACTGCGCGTTGAATTCACACCCCCGGCATCGCTACAGTGGCCCACCTTTGTTCAAGGATGGCCATGAAAGTCCTCGTGCTCGGCGGTGGTGTGATCGGCGTGGCCTCGGCCTACTACCTGGCCCGCGCGGGCCACGAGGTGGAGGTCGTCGACCGCCAGAGTGGCCCCGCGCTGGAAACCAGCTTTGCCAATGCCGGCGAGGTGTCGCCAGGCTACAGCGCCCCCTGGGCCGGGCCGGGCGTGCCCATCAAGGCCATCAAGTGGATGCTCATGCAGCACAGCCCGCTGGTGATCTGGCCCATGCTGGACCCGGCGATGTGGCGCTGGGGCGCCATGATGCTGGCCAACTGCACGGCCAAGGCCTACGCGCTGAACAAGAGCCGCATGGTGCCCATTGCCGAGTACAGCCGCGACTGCCTCAAGGCTTTGCGCGCCGAGACCGGAATTGCCTACGACGACCGTGCGCAGGGCACGCTGCAACTCTTTCGCACACAGCAGCAGCTTGACGGCATTGGCGGCGACGTGGCCGTGCTGCAGCAGTACGGCGTGCCCTTTGAGGTGCTGGACCGCGCGGGCTTCTGCCAGGTGGAACCCGCGCTCAAGCTCACGCAGCACAAGTTTGTCGGCGCCTTGCGCCTGCCGGGCGACGAAACCGGCGACTGCTTCAAGTTCACGAATCGGCTGGCCGAGATGGCGGCCACGCTGGGCGTGCGTTTCAGGTGGGATACACACATCCAGAGCCTGCAAGTGGGCGGCGGCGCCATCACTGGCGTGCACACCGACGCGGGCCTGCTGAAGGCCGACCGCGTGGTGCTGGCTTTGGGCAGCTTCAGCCCGCAACTGCTGGCGCCCGCGGGCCTGCGGATCCCGGTGTACCCGGTCAAGGGCTATTCCATCACCGTGCCCATCACCGACCCGGCCGGGGCACCCGAGTCCACCATCATGGACGAGACCCACAAGGTGGCCGTCACCCGGCTGGGCGACCGCATTCGCGTGGGCGGCACGGCAGAACTGGCAGGCTTCAGCCTGAACCTGCGTGAGCCACGCCGGGCCACGCTGGAGCATGTGGTGAGCGATCTCTTCCCCACCGGGGGCGACCTGGGCCGGGCCGAGTTCTGGTGCGGGCTGCGGCCCATGACACCCGACGGCACGCCCATCATCGGCGCCACGCCCGTCAAGAACCTGCTGCTGGCCACCGGCCACGGCACGCTGGGCTGGACCATGGCCGCAGGCACGGGGCGTGTGATTGCCGACCTGGTGTCGGGCCGCCAACCCGACATCGATGTGTCGGCGCTGGGCATGGCGCGTTATGGCTGAGGCCGGCGCCGGCAGCGCGGGCCCGGCGCTGCGCATCGTCCACCTCTTCACGGTGCCGCAGCACCGCCAGGCCGTGGCGGCCCTCATCCACCATGAGTTCTGGACTTCGGTACCGGGCGCCACCGTGGACGGCATGGCGCGCCGCCTGGAGCAAGCCCACAACGCCGAGCAACTGCCACTGTGCCTGCTGGCTTTGCACGGCGATGAACTCCTGGGTGCGGTGAACCTTGTGCACAGCGACGACGACGGCCACCCCGAATGGACACCGTGGCTGGCCGGCATGGTGGTGGCGCCATCCCGGCGCGGGCAGGGTGTGGGCTCGGCGCTGGTGCACGCATTGGTGGACGAGGCGCGCCGGCTGGGTGTGGCCCGCGTCTACTTTGGCACCGACGGGCCGGGTTTTTACACGCGGCTGGGCGCGGTGTTGCACGAGCAGGTGCGTGCCGACTTCTGCTTCATGCGCTTTGACCTGGCGTGACGGCCCAGGCGGTCCGCCAACTCAGCGCAGCGCTGACACGTAGGCGGCCACGGCGTCAATTTGCGCATCGGTCAACAGCTTGGTGTTGCTGGCCATCAGTGGGTCCATGCGCACGCCGCTACCACTGCGGTAGCGCCGGATCGACAGCGCCAGGTATTCAGGCTGCTGCCCGGCAATGCGTGCGATCTTGTCGTTGCCCATGCCGTTGTCACCGTGGCAGCGAAAGCAGTTCTTCTGGAACACATCGGCGCCCTGTGCGGCCAGGCTGGCGTTCGGGGCTGGCCGGGGTGCCACATGCTGGGCGGCGTAGAAGAGCGCGGTGCCCACCTTCTCGTCACCCGACATGGCCTTGATCATGCTTTGCATGAATTCACTGCGGCGCCGGCCATCGGCAAACTGGCGCAGTTGTTCCAGCAGGTAGGCCGTGTTCTGGCCGGCCAGGTTGGGCACATCGGGCTTGCTGCTGTTGCCGCTGTCGCCGTGGCAGTTGGCGCAAAAGGCAGCCACCTTGCGGCCAATCTTGAGCAGGGGCTCGGCCGCTTTGGGGTCGTTCCTGGCCTGCACCAGCCGAGCGTCCAGGTCGGTGGGCGCCGGGCCCGGTTTGGCGGCTTGTGCCATGGCGCGTGGTGCGCATGTCAAGGCGACGGTTGTCACCAGGGCCCCAAGCAGCAGGGTGCGACGGCAGACTTGGCTGGTTTGCATGGGCAACACCCTTGTGGTTGCATTCAGTGGGGCGCAATGGGCCCGGCCTGGGGCGCCAGGACGATGCGCCGGCGCAAGGTGTCAAGACCAAGGTTGCAAGGCCGAAGTCGCAAGACTCGCAAGACTCGCAAGACGATAGCCGGCCCAGGCAAAGGCGCGGTGCACATGGTGATCCGCACCTGCCCAGGGCGGCGGATTGTGTGCTGCATTGCCTGTTCCGTGGGTCGCGCCAGGCCGCGTGCTGCGGCCCTGCTGCGGCTGGAGCGCGCCCGGCAGACTCCTAGAATCTGCGCCCATGGCAAC
>CAZUKT010000051.1:0-14467 GCA_964620975.1 uncultured Rubrivivax sp.
TACCGGCTGCAAGACGGCGCCTGGGTCAGGGAGCGCCTGGCGCCTTGACCGCAGGTGGTGCTGCAGGCGCTGTAGCCGCGCCAGGCGTGTCAGATGCTTCCGGCGTGGCCACCGGTTCAGCCGCGCCCGCCGCGCCACCGCGCCCGTGGCGCCGCTGCGCGCAGGCCGCAGCCATGCGGTCTATGCCCGACAGGAAGCGGTCAAACTGGATCGGCTTGGTCCAGTAGTCGTCAAATCCGGCCGCCAAAGCGGCGTTGATGTGTTCGGGCATGGCGTCGGCCGACAAGGCCACGATGCGGCACGCCGCCAGGGCCGGCGTGGCACGCAGGGTGCGCATCACGTCCATGCCGTTCTGGTCGGGCAGCTGCAAGTCCAGCAGCAGCAGATCGGGCGGCTCAGTGAGTGCCGCTGCGATGCCTTCACGCCCGGTTTCGGCCGTGCGCAGGCGCACTGCCGGGCGCAAGGCCAGCAGTTCGCGCACCAGTTGCAGGTTGACGACGTTGTCTTCCACACACAGCACGTGCAGGTCGTCGGACGTGGGCACCGGCGCGGGCGACGCTTGGTGCTGGCCGATCTGCAGCAAGTCGTCGATCAGCGCCATCAGGCTCTGGCCCGAAGTGTGGATGTGCGCAAGACGTTCACGCTGGCGGGGTGTGGGTGGCTCACGCAGGTCGTCATGCAGCAACTGCGCAAAACCGAGCACGGCGTTCATGGGTGTGCGCAGCTCGTGGCTCATGCGTGTCATGAAGGCCGACTTGTCGCGGCTGGCCTGCTCCAGCCGCTGCGCCTGCTGCTGCAGGTGCTCGCTGGCCTTGCGGTCGGTGACGTCGTAGTTGACGCCGGCCATGCCCAGCAGTTGGCCCTGCGCGTCGCGCAAGGCACGTCCGTCGGTGGCCAGCCAGTGCCACTGGCCACCGGCGTGCTGCACGCGAAATTCATAGCGGTAGGGCGCACCTTCGGTCAAGTGCCGGTGCATCAGATCGACAAAGCGCCTGCGGTCGTCGGGGTGCACGGTGTGGGCCATGATTTCTTCAGGGCTGCGCCCGTCCGCAGGATCCAGGCCACGCAGCCGGTACATGGCGTCGTTCCAGTAGGTCATGCGGCCTTCGGCGTCACGCTCCCACACACCCACGCCCGTGGCTTCGATGGCCAGTTGCGTGCGCTGCCGCTCGTGTTCGGCCCACTGCTCGGCACGCTGGCGCTGGCTCACGTCCACGTGCATGCCAAAGGACAAACGCTTGTCGCCCCGGTAGATGCGCCGCGTCCAGGTCTGCACCCAGCGCGCGCCGTCAGGGCCGTCCTGCACACGGAAGGTGGACTCGATCAGCGCCTGGCGGCCCCGGTCGGCCGCGTCCACCTGCATGGCCTGCGTCGTCATGCGGGCCTGGTCCAGCGGATGCACACACTGCTGCAGCCACGCCTGCAACGCCGGCGGCCCCTGCACCGGGTCGAGGCCGTAGATGCGGAACATCTGCTCGTCCCAGAAGGCCGCGCCGCTGCTGTCGTCACGGCTCCAGAAACCCACGCCCAGGGCCTCGGCGGCCAGGCGTGCGCGTTCGGCCAGGGCTTCGGCACGCTCCTGCACGGCCAGTTGCACGGTGAGGTCCATGGAGATGCCCGACAGGCCGATGGCCCGCCCGGCTTCGTCGCGCTCGGCCACGCGGCGCGTAAGCAGGGTGCGCCAGCTGCCGTCGGTGTTGCGGTAGCGGGCCACCACGTCCACCACGCGGTCGGTGGCCAGGGCTTCTTCGGCACCGCGCTGCACGGCAGCCAGGTCGTCGGGGTGCACCGTGGCGCGCATGGCGTCCAGATCGATGCCGGCGGCGTCCTGCGCCATGCCTGCCACCATAAAACCAATGGCGTTGAAATGAATGCGCCGTGTGCCCAGGTCAATGCGCCACACCGAGACCTCGGCCAGCGAGAGCGCCCGGTCCAGGTAGTCGGTGGCCCGGCGCGCCTGGGCCTGCAGGTGGGCCTGCCCGGCCTGGCCAGGGTTCTGCATGGCGGCAGGCTGCAGCCAGAACAGCGTGCCCTCAGGCAGTGGCACGGCCTTCACCGGCACCGGCAGGCCGCCCAACAACCACGTTGCGTCGTCGGCACCTTGGCTTGCCAGCGCGCGGGCCTGCAGGTCGGCCGCACGCAAGCCCTGGTCTTGTGCCCAAGCCTGCGCCGCCGGGTTCAGCGCCACGGTGGGCCCGCCGGCGCCTTGCCACACACGCAATGCGGGCCAGGGGGCATGGAGCCAAGTGGAATCCGTGGACGGGTTTGACATGGGCTGCGGCAGTGTAGCGGGCAGCCTCGGGCTGCTGCCCATACGGTCAAGGCCGCCGCATCAATGGCGCCACTGCAACCCCAGCTGCATGGCGCGGCCTCCTTGCGGCGACAAACCGCGCACCGTTTGCACCGCGCTGGCGCTCGTGGCCAGGCGGTCGCCCACATTGCTGAGCTTGGCAAACCACAACAGGCTGCCCGCAGCCGTGAGCCGGCCTCGCGCCCACAAGTCCACCAAGGTGGCACCGGGGGTGGCGGTGTCGGTGGCCGGCACGCGGTTTTGTGCGCCGTGGTGGCGCACGGCCACGCCGGCCGTCCACATGTGCGCGCCGGCTTGCAGGCCCACACGCAGACGCACCGGCGCCAGGCGCGGCAGGGGTTCGCCGGTGTCGATGTTGTCGCCCCGCACGGTGTCCAGCGTGGCGGTGGCGTCCAGTGTCCAGGCGGCCGCCACCAGGCGCGTGCGGGCTTCGACTTCGAGCCCGCTCATGCGGGCGCGCACGGCACGAAAGGCGTATTCCGGCACCGTGCTGTCGGGTTCGCCGTCTTCGCCCGGGATGAGCACGTCAACGCCCGTCGCGTCCAGGGCGATGAAGCTGGCAAAACTTGTGCTGAACACATGCGCCTGCAGCATGTGCGGGCCCTGGCGCCAGGCCAGGCCCAGCTCGGCATGGCGGCTGCGTTCCACCGGCAAGGCCACGTCACCTTTTTCGTAGGCCGCCGTGGCCACATGCACACCGTTCGCATGCAGCTCGTAGTAGGCCGGGGCACGCTGCGTGCTGCCCAGCGACGCACTGGCTTGCCAGCCACCACCCAGCTCGCTGCGTGCCGCCAGGGACAGGCTGGCGGGCGCAAAGCGGCGTGCCGAGGCCGCGCCAAAGCGTGGCTCGGCAGCGTCAGCCGCGTCACCGTCAGAGGCCACGCGCACCTGCTCCAGCCGGGCCCCCAGCGTCAGCACGGCGGGCTTGGTGTGCAGCTCTTCCAGCACAAACACGGCGCTCGATCGGGTGCGCGTGGCCGGCACAAAGGCCTCGGCACCCAGGGCCTCAAAGCGCAGGGTCTCGGCCTGCAGGCCCACCACGCCTTGCAGCGGGCCCAGCGCCGCGTGGCGCAGCTCCACGCGCAGGTCGCTGCCCTGGCTGCTGAAGGTGGTGCCCACGGCACCGCTGCCTTCCACTTCTTCATGTTCATAGCGCGTGTGGCTGGCCGCCACCGACACCTGCTGCAGCCAGCCCGGCAGGCCGCGCCGCTCGCCAGCCAGGGCCAGGCGCTGGCGCTGCAGCCGGATAAAAACTTCGGGCTCCACGGTGACGCCATAGCGGTGGTGCAACGTCTCTACCGACGCACCCAGATAGCCCTGCTCCGACACCCAGCCGCCGCCCAGTGCACCACCCTGGCTGCGTGATGCAGAGTTGCGCACGC
This sequence comes from uncultured Rubrivivax sp., assembly GCA_964620975.1. Lineage (GTDB taxonomy): Bacteria > Pseudomonadota > Gammaproteobacteria > Burkholderiales > Burkholderiaceae_C > Rubrivivax. The sequence continues at coordinate 3,694 of CAZUKT010000051.1, forward strand.
TGGTGCTGGGCGCCAACGGCAGGCCGCCTTCCAGCGGCGTGTAGCGCGGTGTTTGCAGGTCACCGGCCTGGCGGCCAAAGGCGTCGGCGTGCCAGGCCAAGCCTGCGCCCCCGCCTTCCACCACGGCGGCGGTGGCGGTTTCGCGTGCGGCGCCACCCAGGCGCAGCTCGGCGCGGCCGCCCAGGCCCAACAGCGGCGCGCGTGGAATGCGGTTGTCGATGGCGTTGACCACGCCGCCGGTGGCGTTGCCGCCGTAGAGCAGCGCAGCCGGGCCGCGCAGCACCTCCAGCCTGTCCACCAGCAGCGGGTCCAACGCCACGGCGTGGTCAAAGCTCAGGTTGGACGCGTCACTGCTGGCGCCACCGTTGTCGAGCAGGCGCACGCGGTCGCCGTCCAGCCCGCGAATCACCGGGCGACTGCTGTTGGGGCCAAAGCCGCTGGTCGCCACGCCAGGCAAGCCGTCCAGGGTTTCGCCCAAGGTGCCAGCGCGGCGCAGCGCCAGGGCCTCGCCCTGCAGCACGCTGGCGGGCAACGTGGCGGTGTCGCGGCCCAGCGGGTTGCCGGTGATCAGCACGGTGTCTGGCACGGCGGCGCGGCGCCCCGTGGCTTCGGGCGCGGTTGAGGTTGCGGTTGCGCTTGTGGTTGCAGCAGGTGCCGGGGCTGCTGTGTCTTGCGCGCGGCAGCAGGCGCAGGCGGCGCCCAGCGCCAGGATTGAAAGGCGCACCAACGGCAGCGCAGCGGGGTGGCGCATGGCGCCGGGCGTGTCAAACATCGTCATGGGGAATTTCTCGCAGGCAGGCCCCCGCACGCGGGCCAAGCCGCAGCGTGCAGGCGCCATGAACGGGCACGCGCTGACCAGGCAGCACGCGGGTTGGGCCAGGGGACGGTGCGGACGCGCGCTGGGCGCGCCCGTTCAGGCTTGCGGCGGGGCGCGCGCCTGGTAGGCCGCCGGTGCCGGCCGCAGGGCCAAACGCGCGGCGGGTGCCGGCGCAAGGCGTGGCGGGGGCGGCATGGCCGCACTGCCTGCGGGGGCAGGGCACAGCGCATCGGCGTGGGTGAGTTGGTCGACCAGCCGGCAGTCGGCGTCGCCGGCCTGGTGTCTGCTCAAGCCGTGGTCCAGCGTGCCTGGGGCAGCAGTGTGCGGCGCGCCCCACTGTGCGCTGGCCGCTGCGGGGGCCACCTCGGCCAAGCTGGGCAACGAGGCCAAGCTGGCAGCCTGCAGCCGCTGCAGGCTGCCGGGCGCGTGCTCGACGCGGTGCGCCAGGCCCAGTGCCTGCGCGGCCAGCAACAGGCCGGCCAGCACCCACACCTGCCAGGGCCGCAGGGCTGGCCTGGGCATGGTGCGGGCGGGGCTGTGGCGGGTCATGCGGCAAGCCTAGCAGCACTGTCAAGTGCCGGCGCCGCCGGCCTGGGCGATGCCCAACCCGCCCGCTGCCTGCGGATAGAGTCGACACCCGTGCCCACCGTCACCCCCTTCTCCGCCACCCTGCCCTGGCTGGCCCTGCTGCCCTGGCTGGGCGCGCTGCTGGTGGCTTGCCTGCCCGCCGGGGCGCGGCGCGCAGCGGCTGCGGCGGCCGCGGCCACCGCCTTGGGTGTGGCCGGCCTGGGCCTGCACATGGCGCCGGCCGTGCTGGGCGGCCAGGTGCTGCACTGGCACATGGCCTGGGTACCCGCGCTAGGGCTGGACCTGGGCCTGCGCGTTGACGGCCTGGCCTGGCTCTTTGTGCTGCTCATCGGCGGCATCGGCAGCCTCGTGGTGTTGTATGCCGCGTGGTACCTGGACGCGGCCGACCCGGCCGGGCGTTTCTTCACCTTCTTGCTGCTCTTCATGGGCGCCATGCTGGGCGTGGTGCTGGCCGACAACCTGCTGCTGCTGGTGGTGTTCTGGGAACTCACCAGCGTGGCGAGCTTCTTGCTCATCGGCTACTGGCACCAGCGGCCTGATGCACGGCAGGGCGCACGCATGGCACTCACCGTCACCGGCGCTGGCGGGCTGTGCCTGCTGGCCGGGGTGCTGCTCATCGGGCACATGGTGGGCAGCTTCAGGCTCGACGTGGTGCTGGCGTCGGGCAACCTGATCCGTGCCCACCCGCTGTACGAAACCGCACTGGTGCTGGTGCTGCTGGGCGCGTTTACCAAGAGCGCGCAGTTTCCGTTTCACTTCTGGCTGCCACACGCCATGGCGGCGCCCACGCCGGTGTCGGCCTACCTGCATTCGGCCACCATGGTGAAGTGCGGCGTCTTCCTGCTGGCGCGGCTGTACCCGGCGCTGGGCGGCAGCGAACCCTGGTTCTGGATCGTCAGCAGCGTGGGCCTGGCGACGCTGCTGCTGGGCGCCTACGTGGCCATCTTCCAGCATGACCTGAAGGGCCTGCTGGCCTACAGCACCATCAGCCACCTGGGCCTCATCACGCTGCTGCTGGGCCTGAGCGAACCGCTGGCGGTGGTGGCGGCGGTGTTTCACATCATCAACCACGCCACCTTCAAGGCCGGCCTCTTCATGAGCGCCGGCATCATCGACCACGAATGCGGCACCCGCGACATGCGGCGCATCAACGGCCTGCTGCGCCACATGCCCTACACCGCTGCACTGGGCATCACGGCTGCCGCCGCCATGGCGGGTGTGCCGCTGCTCAACGGCTTCCTGAGCAAGGAGATGTTCTTTGCCGAAACCGTGGCCAAGGACACCCACGGCGCCATGGCCTGGCTGCTGCCCGGCGGGGCATTGCTGGCGGGCGTCTTTGGCATGGCCTACAGCCTGCGGTTTGTGCATGACGTGTTCTTCAACGGCGAGCCGCATGACCTGCCCAAGACGCCGCACGAGGCACCGTTTTTCATGCGCCTGCCGGTGCTGCTGCTGGTGGCGCTGTGTGTGGCCGTGGGCTTGGCGCCCGGTCCTGTGGCCGGCCCGTTGCTGGCCGTGGCCGCGCAGGCCGCGCTGCACGGCGCGCCGGGCCCGGCCTTGCCGGCCTACCAGCTGGCCCTGTGGCACGGCCTGAATCTGCCGCTGCTGATGAGCGCGCTGGCCGTGGTGGGTGGCTTGCTGCTGTACTTTGGCCTGCAGCATTTTGTGAATCTGCACCGGGTGGTACGGCTGCCGGGCTGGTTTGCCCGTGGGGGGCGCGACCTGTTCGTGCTGGCGGCGGGGGCTGCGGTGGCGGCCGCGCGGGGCCTGACCGGCGCGCTGCAGACCGGCAGCCTGCAGCGTTATCTGTCGATGCTGGTGGCCATGGCACTGGCGGCGGGCGCCTGGCCGTTTTTGCGCAGCAGCGCTGCCACACATTGGCCACCGCTGCATCTGCAAGGGTTGAGCCTGGGCGTGGCCGCCGTGGCCGGCATCGGCATCGCGGCCACCGTGGGCGTGGTGCTGGCCTGGCGCCAGCGCTTGCTGGCCGTGGTGCTGATGGGCGCCGTGGGGCTGGTGGTGTGCCTGGTGTTTGTGTGGTTCTCGGCGCCCGACCTGGCGCTGACGCAGTTGCTGGTGGAAGTGGCCACGGTGGTGCTGATGCTGCTGGCGCTGCGCGGGCTGCCCCCGGCCAGCCCGCCCTGCCCGCCCGCAAGCCCAGGCGGCGCACGTTTCAAGGCATGGTGCCATGCCGCACTGGCTGTGGCCGTGGGCCTGGGCGTGGCGGCGCTGGTGTGGCAGGTTCTTGGCACAACCGGCACACCCGGCACGTCCATCGCCGAGTACTACCTGCAAACCACGCGCACCCTGGGCGGTGGCGCCAACGCGGTGAACGTGATCATCGTGGACTACCGCGCCTTTGACACGCTGGGCGAAATCACCGTGCTGGTGATTGCGGCACTCACCATCCACGCCATGCTGGCCCATGCCCCTGCCGATGCCCCTGCCCACCCACCGGCGCCCGCTCACCCCGCCCCGCCCACGCCGCCGGCCGCCCCGCTGATGCTGCAAGTGGTGGCGCGCTGGCTGCTGCCCTTTGCCGCGTTGGTGTCGGCCTACCTCTTTTTGCGGGGCCACAACCAGCCCGGCGGTGGTTTCATTGCGGGGCTGGTGCTGGCACTGGCACTGCTGCTGCAACACATGGCCGGCGGCACGGCGGGCGTGCGCGGGGCCGACCCCCGGGGCTGGATGGCCTGCGGCCTGCTCATTGCCGCCGCCACCGGCATGGCCAGCGTCTGGTGGGGCGCACCGGTTTTGACCAGCAGCTACGACTACCCCTGGCTGCCGGGTGTGGGTGCTGTGCCATTGGCCAGCGCGTCGGCCTTTGACCTGGGCGTGTTCGCGGTGGTGGTGGGCGCCACCCTGGTGATGCTGCTGGGCATCACGCGGCTGGCGCGCCCCGGCCCGCAACAGGGGCTGCCGGCAGGCCCGCAAACAGGCCCCCACCCGGAGCCGCCCTGATGCTGCTGCTGTTGGCCCTGGGCATTGGCACGCTGGCCGGCTGCGGCACCTGGCTGCTGCTGCGCGAGCGCACGTTTGACGCCGTGCTGGGCCTGACGCTGCTGACCTACGCCGTCAACCTGTTCATTCTGGCCATGGGCCGCGTGAAGGTGGGCGCGGTGCCCATCGTGCAAGCGGGGGTGCCTGCCACGCTGGCCACCACGGCCGACCCGCTGCCGCAGGCGCTGGTGCTGACGGCCATCGTCATCAGCTTTGCCATGACGGCGGTGCTGCTGGTGTTGGCCATGCGCGCCTTTGCACACAGCGGCTCCGACCACGTCGACGGCGAGGCCCCCCGCTGATGGCCAGCGCCGCCCACCACCTGTGGGGTGGCCACGAAATCGTGGCTCCCGTGCTGCTGCCGCTGCTGGCCGGTGCGCTGCTGGTGCTGCTGGAAAAAGCCCGCTCGCGCTGGGTGGCGCCGGTGTCGCTGCTGGCCACCGGGGCGCTGGCGCTGCTGGCCGCGCTGCTGGTGATGCAAGCCAGCGCGGGTGAAGTGCAGGCCTACCTGCTGGGCAACTGGCGCGCCCCCTGGGGCATTGCATTGGCGCTGGACAGGCTGAGCGCAATGATGCTGCTGCTGACGGCCTTGGTGGCCTGCGCCGCGCTGCTGTTTGCGCTGGGCGGCGAACACACACGCGGGCTGCACTTTCATTCACTTTTCCAGTTTCAGCTCATGGGCCTGTGTGGGGCTTTTCTTACCGCCGACCTGTTCAACCTCTTTGTGTTCTTTGAAGTGCTGCTGGCCGCCAGCTACGGCTTGCTGCTGCACGGCGCCACGCCCGCACGCACCCGGGCCGCGCTGCATTACGTGGTCTTCAACCTTGCAGGCTCGGCGCTGTTCCTGGTGGCCGTGAGCTTGCTCTATGCCGTGGCCGGCACGCTCAACCTGGCCGACCTGGTGGTGAAGCTGCCGCTCATGCGGCCCGAGCACACCGCACTGGCGCAGGCCGCGATGTTGCTGCTGCTGCTGGTGTTTGCCGTCAAGGCCGCACTGCTGCCGCTGTACTTCTGGCTGCCCGACACCTACGCCGCTGCGTCGGCGCCGGTGGCGGCGCTGTTTGCCATCATGACCAAGGTGGGCGTGTACGCCATCGCCCGCGTCAGCACACTGCTGCTGGGCCCTGATGGCGGGCCGCTGGCCGGGCTGGCCCTGCCGGGACTGCCCGCGCTGGCGCTGGCCACGCTGGCGTTGGCCGCCGTGGGCGTGCTGGCCGCGCAACGCCTGCGCGGGCTGGTGGCCTACCTGGTGGTGGCATCGGCCGGCACGCTGCTGCTGGCGGTGGGCCTGGGCACGGCGGGCACGCTGGCGGCGGCGCTTTTCTACCTTGTCAACAGCACCTTGGCAGCGGCCGCGTGGTTCTTGCTGGCCGAGTGCATCGTGCGCGCACGGGGTGGCAGCGACACACTGCAGCCCCGGCCACTGGCCCACCTCTGGGCGCCCCTGGGCTTGGCGTTTGTGGGGGCCGCCGTGGCCGTGGCCGGTATGCCGCCGCTGGCGGGGTTTCTGGGCAAGGCGCTGCTGCTGCAAGCCGCCTTGCCCACGCCTTGGGCGGTGTGGGTGATGGCCGGCGTGCTGGGCGCCAGCCTGGCCACGATGGTGGCGCTGGCGCGGGCCGGCTCGGTGCTGTTCTGGCACACCGGCGGTGGTGCCGGTTGCATGCCGTCGGCGGGGGCGGCGCCCTTGCCGCTGCCGGCGCCATCAGCGCGTTCGACCCCATCGGCAAGTTCAGCACATTCAGCAGCCTCGGCGCCAGGTGCATGGGCAACACACGCCACTGCCGCGCCCGCCGCCGCAGTGGCCGGCTTGCTGGTGGCGCTGCTGGCCACGGCCCTGCTGGCCGGGCCGCTTTCGCGTTACACCGCCGCCGCCGCGCAGCAATTGCAGGCGCCGCGTGCCTATGCGGACGCCGTGCTGGGGGCACAGGCCGTGCCGCCGGCCTACGACGTGCGCAAGGAAATGCGCGAGCGGGGGGATGCCAAGTGACACGCGTGGCCACACACGGTGCGGTGCGTCGGCTGCTGCGCGCCTGGTGGCCTGCGCCCGGCTTGAGCGTGCTGCTGCTGCTGGCCTGGTTGATGCTCAACCAGTCGGTGTCCTTGGGCCACATGCTTTTGGGCGGCTTGCTGGCGTTGGCGCTGCCGCACTTCACCCACCGGCGCGGCGCGGGGTGCCACGCTGACACCACGGCCCCGGCGCCACGCCGCAGGCGGCGGGTCTGGCGCCTGGCCCTGGGGCTGGTTGCGGTGCTGCTGCTGGACATCGTGCGCGCCAACCTGGAAGTTGCACGCCGCGTGCTGGGCCCCGAAGCCGCCCTGAAGCCGCGTTTTGTGTGGGTGCCGCTGGCGCTGCGCAGCCCGCAGGGCGTGGTGCTGCTGGCGGGCATCGTGACGCTGACACCGGGCACCGTGTCCAGCCAGATCAGCGCCGACCGCCAGCATCTGCTGGTGCATGCACTGCACTGCCCTGACGAGGCCGCGCTGGTGGCCGACATCAAGGCGCGTTACGAAGCGCCGCTGCTGGAGATGCTGGGATGATCTTGCACACCGTGCTGCCCTGGGTGATGGCCGCCTTGGCCCTGGCGATGCTGCTCAACGCCTGGCGTCTGCTGCGTGGGCCCCGCTTGCCCGACCGCATCCTGGCGCTGGACACGCTCAGCATCAACGCCCTGGCCCTGGTGGTGCTGCTGGGGCTGTGGCAGGGCACGCAGGTGTATTTCGAGGTGGCCCTGCTGATGGCGCTGCTGGGCTTCATCAGCACCGTGGCCCTGGCCAGGTTTGCCGCTTCTGGGGACACCCCCGAATGAGCGCAGCCCCATTCAACCCGCCCCTGGACCTGCCGCTGTGGGCCGACGTGCTGGCCAGCACGCTGCTGGTGGCCGGCGCGGCCTTTGCGCTTCTGGGCTCCTGGGCGCTGGCCCGTTGGCAGGACTTCTACAAACGCCTGCACGGCCCCAGCAAGGCCGCCACGCTGGGTGTGGGCTGCATGCTGCTGGCGTCGATGTTGTGCGCTGCGCTGCAGGGCACAGGCAGCGGGCATGAACTGTGGATTGCGCTGTTCCTGGCCGTTACGACGCCGGTGTCGGCCCACTTGCTGGTGCTGGCGGCGTTGAAGCTGGACCCGCCGCCGCAGGCGCTGCACCCGCCACAGCCGCAGCCATTGCCGCCGCCGCCGGGTGCAGCACACGCTGCGGAAACGGAATCTCCACCCCCGACTGCGCCAGCCGGCGCAGCAGCGCCAGGTTGACTTCGGAGCGCACATTGCCGTGGCCCTTTTCGGGGTCCCCGATCCAGAAGGCCACGGTCAGCTCCAGGCCGTCGGCGGCAAAGCTGGACAGCAGCACGGCGGGCGCCGGCTCTTGCAGCACACGCGGCACCGCCGCCACGGCGGCGCTCAACTCGGGAATCAGGGCGTCCATGTCGGTGCCGTAGGCCACCTGCACCAGCGTCGTCAGCGCCACCTTGGGGTCGGCGAGCGAAGAGTTTTCAACCCGCTGCGTGATCATCATCTCGTTGGGCACGATGCTCTCGCGGCCATTGAGCGCACGGATCACCGTGTAGCGCGTGGTGATGTCGGTGATGCGGCCTTCAAAGTTGTCCACCTTCACCATGTCGCCGATGCGCATGCTGCGCTCGGCCAGGATCACAAAGCCGCTGACGTAGTTGGCCGCCAGCTTTTGCATGCCCAGGCCAATGCCCACACCCAGCGCCCCACCCAGCACACCCAGCGCGGTGAGGTCGATGCCGGCCGCCGACATGGCAAACACCAGGCCCATGAAGAGCAGCAGCGCACGCAGCGCGTTGGCCGCCATCTTGCGGATGGAGATGTTGTCGGTGGCGCCCTTGAGCAGGCGAGACTCGAGCGCGGCCGACAGCCACAGCACCAGCATCATCACGAGCACCGTGGTCACGGTGCCTTCAATGAGGTTGCGCACCGAGACTTGCGTGCTGCCTATCTTCCAGCTGATGGCGTCCAGTTCTTGCAGGATCAGTGGCAGCAGCCCGGTCACCCACAACACCATGCCGGCCCAGGCCACCCACGACACACTGCGCTCCACGACGCGCATGAAACGCGAATGGGGAAACGCACTGCGCAGCACACGCACGGTGAGCCGTATGACGGCCAGCGACACGAGTATGGGCACCACCAGCTTGAACAGCGCCACCGGCAGGCCCTGCACCATGAGCATCCAGCGCACCAGCAGCGCCAGCAGCAGCGCCAGCACGGGGAAGAACACGCCGTCCACGATGCGTTGGCCGAACCAGATGGAGTCTTCGTTGGTGTCGGCGCCGCGCAGCAGCCGCACCAGCAACCAGGCCAGGCCCAGGCAGCCCAGCGTCAGGCCCAGTTCACCGAGCGTGGAAGGCTTGAGCAGTGCGTCTATCAGCTGGCCGAGGTCGTCGGCCTTGATCGCCTGTGTCATGCGCCGGCCGGGATCAAGCCATGTCGGCCAGCACCCGCAGGTGCGCCGCCACGCTGCGCGCCAGGGCCGACAGCGCGTAGCCGCCTTCCAGACACGACACGATGCGGTTGCCACTGTGGCGGCGCGCCACGTCCATGAGCCGCCGGGTCATCCACTCGTAGTCGGCTTCCACCAGGCCGAGCTGGCCCAGGTCGTCTTCGCGGTGCGCGTCAAAGCCGGCGCTGATAAAGATCATCTGCGGCGCAAACTCTTCCAGCGCAGGCATCCACATCTGGTCAATCGTGTCGCGTATGGCCGGGCCGCGGGTGTAGGCGGCAATGGGCACGTTGACCATGTTGGTGCCCTTGGGCACGGCGCCGTTGTAGGGGTACAGCGGGTGCTGGAAGAAGCTGCACATCAGCACGCGGTCGTCGCCGGCAATGATGTCTTCGGTGCCGTTGCCGTGGTGCACGTCAAAGTCGATGATGGCCACGCGCTCCAGGCCGTGCACGTCCAGCGCGTGGCGCGCGGCAACGGCCACGTTGTTGAAGAAACAAAAGCCCATGGCTTCGTCGCGCGTGGCGTGGTGGCCGGGTGGGCGCACGGCACAAAACGCGTTCTTGGCGCGGCCCGATATCACTTCGTCGGTGGCGGCCACGGCAGCACCGGCCGAGCGCAGCGCCGCAGACAGCGTTTGCGGGCAGGCAATGGTGTCGGGGTCCAGCGCCTTGGTCACGCCTTCAATGGCCACCTGCTGCAGCAGGTCTTGAATCTCGGTGACGTAGTGCGCGCTGTGGGCCCGCTCGAGCTGCTCGATGGTGGCTTCGGGCGCTTCACGGAATTCAAGTGCGATGTCCAGGCCCGTGGACAGCAAGTGGTCTGAGATGGCGTCTAGCCGCTGCGGGCATTCAGGGTGGCCGGCGCCCATGTCATGCAGGCGGCAGTCCGGATGGCTGTAGAACAGGGTGCTCATCGAGGAATCACGTCTCCGTTTATCGAGTATGGTGGCGCAGATGGACGCAAGCCTTACGCGCCAGCTCTCCAGGCTGGTGGACCAGATTAGCACGATCGTCGTGGGCAAACGGGCCCAGATCGAAGACTGCATGGCCTGCCTGCTGGCAGGTGGCCACCTGCTCATAGAAGACGTGCCCGGCGTGGGCAAGACCACACTGGCCCATGCGCTGGCGGTGTCGCTGGGGCTGGACTTCCGCCGCGTGCAGTTCACGGCTGACCTGATGCCCAGTGACCTCATTGGTGTGAGTGTGTTCGAGCGCAGCACAGACACCTTTGTCTTCCATCAAGGGCCCGTGTTTGCCCAGGTGCTGCTGGCCGACGAGATCAACCGCGCCGGCCCCAAGACCCAGAGTGCGCTGCTTGAAGCCATGGAAGAGCAGCAGGTGTCGGTAGAAAACACCACCCGGCCGCTGCCCAAGCCGTTTTTCGTCATCGCCACGCAAAACCCGAGTGACCAGCTGGGCACCTACCCGCTGCCCGAAAGCCAGCTCGACCGCTTCTTGCTGCGCATCACCCTGGGCTACCCTGACCGCGCCTCCGAGCGTGCGCTGCTCACCGGCACCGACCGCCGCATCGCCGCGCTGCAACTGCAGCCCGTCATGCGGCCGGCCGAGCTCATGGCGGCGCAACAGGCGGTGCTGCAGGTGCGCGCCGCCGAGCCGCTGCTCGACTACCTGCAAGCCCTGATTGCCGCCACGCGCAGCGGTGCCTGGTTTGCTGAAGGCTTGTCGCCGCGCGCCGGCATCATGGTGCTGCGCGCCGCCAAGGCACGTGCCTTGATGGCCGGGCGTGACTACGTGGCGCCCGACGACGTGCAGGCCATCTTGCCGCAGGCCGTGGCCCACCGCCTGGTGCCGGTGGCCGGTGCGGGGCGCGGGCCGGTGGAGCAGGTTGTCGCCATGGTCGAGGCCACGCCGATCCCGTGAACACGCCAGGCGTTCGCCAGGCATTG
>CAZUKT010000052.1:0-14368 GCA_964620975.1 uncultured Rubrivivax sp.
CCACAAACACGTCGGCAAAGGGGCTGTTGCTGATCCACATCTTGGCGCCGCTGACGCTGTAGCCGCCGGGCACCTTTTTGGCGCGGGTCACCATGCTGCCGGGGTCGCTGCCGTGGTTGGGCTCGGTCAGGCCGAAGCAGCCAATCCATTCGCCCGTGGCCAGCTTGGGCAGGTACTTCTGCTTCTGCGCTTCGGTGCCAAATTCAAAAATTGGCACCATGACCAGTGACGACTGCACGCTCATCATCGATCGGTAGCCCGAGTCCACACGTTCCACCTCACGCGCCACCAGGCCGTAACACACGTAGTTCAGGCCCGCGCCACCGTAGGCTTCAGGGATGGTGGGGCCCAGCAGGCCCAGCGCGCCCATCTCGCGGAAGATGCCGGTGTCGGTGCTGCCTTCGCGAAAGGCCTTCACCACACGCGGCGCCAGTTGCTCCTGGCAGTAGTCCTGCGCGGCTTGCTGCACCTGGCGTTCGTCGCCTGTGAGCTGCGCATCAAGCAAAAAGGGGTCGTCCCAGTGGAAGGAAGCTTTGCGTGTGGTCATGGCGGGCGCGTGGCGTGGTTGGGTGGGGCGCATGGGCAGCGCAGGCGCCAAGCGTACCGCGCCCGGCACCCCGATCAGTCCAGCACCACGAGCCGGTTGCGCAGCGCCGACAGCACCGCCGTCGTGCGGTTGGATGCGTGCATCTTGGACAGGATGTTGGTGACGTGGAACTTGACCGTCGGCATGGTGATGGACAAGCGCTGGGCGATCTCGCGGTTGCCCAGGCCGCGAGCCATCAACGCCAGCAGTTCGCGCTCGCGTGATGTCAGGTCGCCGCCCAGCAAGGCAGCTTCGCCCTCCAGAGCCAGCGCGTGCATCACTTCGGGCGCCATCACACGCTGGCCCCGGAAAGCGGCCTGGATCACCGTCAGCAGCTCTTGCGGCGACGAATTCTTGAGCAAGAAGCTGGTGGCGCCCGCCGCCAGCGCACGGCGCGCAGCGGCCACGTCCAGCGTGCAGGCCACCACCACAAAACGTGTGTCGGGCAACAAGGGGCGCAGCGCCTGAATGGCGCCCACGCCGTCCAGGTTGGGCATGTCCAGGTCCATCAGCACCACATCGGGCTGCAGCGCCGGCGCCATGCGCACGGCTTCGCGGCCGTCGGCGGCCTCGCCCACCAGCGCCATGTGGCGCTCGCCCGCCAGCACCGACATCACGCCGTAGCGGAAGATGGCGTGGTCGTCGGCCACAAACACCCGCAGCATGCCGGCCCGCGCGCCGGCTTGCAGCCAACTGTGCCCGCCACGGGGCCCCATGAAGGCATTGGCATGGGTGGGCACGGGGGCGAGGGTGTTCAGGACCGTGTTCATGCGGCCTCCTTGAAGGACTGGGGTTGATGCCACTGCAAGAGTTGCAGCGCGAGACAGGCTTGCAGAAAGCGGCGCAGTTCGGCCACGCTCACACGGGCCTGCCGCCGCAGCGCCGACGGCGTGAGCGGGCCGCCCGCAAGGCGGCGCGCCAGTTCCAGGTGCTGGGGCACGCGCGAGAAGCGCTCCACGCGCGCGAGCCCCGTGCAGTGCAGCGGCGTGTGCCACCAGTCGGCCGGCGCGCCCAGCAGCGCCAGGCTGCCGCTGGCCAGGCCCAGTGACCACAGCACGTCTTGCAGTTCGTGGCGCATGGAATCGGCCTGCGGCTGCACACCGCCGGCGGGCAGCGGCACCTCGTGCCACACGCGCAGGCGCTGCATGGCCAGGGGGTCCACGCACACGAGCCCGGTTTGAAAGTCGAAGTGCAGGTTGGCTTCGGGCCCGTAGCTGGCGGCCAGCGCCGGTGTGCCGGGGTCGTGCAGGCCGTGCATCACCTGGGCCAGCAAGGCGGTCTGGTCGGCCACCAAGGCGTCGGCGTCCAGGTCCTGCACGTCAAGGCGCGAGTCGAATTCAGTGTCAAAACCGGTTTCGTCTCCCTGCGAGGCCGCTGCGGTGGGGGCTGCGGGGGTGGCTGCAGGCACGGCGTGCAGGCCGCTGCTGCGCCAGTGCGCAGCGTCGGGCTGGGCCGAGCGGCGGCGCACCAGGCCAATGGCCTGCAACTGCTGTTGCAGGTCTTGCTGCAGGCGCGCTTGCGCCTGCTCGCCGGCCAGCCCGGCTGGGTGGCTGCGCAGGTCGCTGCCCAGCAGCACGGTGGGGCGGTCTTCCACCAGGGCGTGCACCAGCTGGGGCGCAACGCGGTTTGCCAGTTCGGCGTCCAGCAGCACGATGTCGCCGGCATCGCCTTGCAGCGCAAACTGCACGGCCAGCGTGCGGCCCACGTGGTCAAGTGCGGCTTGCATGCGTTGCACGTCTTGCTCAGCCAGCATGAGGTGCTGCACGGTCACGACATGCGCACGCGGGCTCAGCAGGCGGACGCGGTGGACGCGGTGGACGATTGCTTTCCAGAAAACGGTGTGGTTCATGCGGATCACCCCAGGGGCTGCCGACGTGGGCTGCCAAGGCCTCAACCTTAGGCAGCAAGGGGCGTCTGCACCATCAAGCGCTGGCTGATTTGCGGCGCTCGGGATCCCTGGTTCTTGGCTCAGGGATTCCCTGAGCCGGCGGCTGTGCTGCCCGCCAGCGCCAGCGTCAGCAGCGCGCCGCTGCCCTGGGCGGGCACGCTGGCGCTGAGCGTGCCGCCGTGGCGCTTGGCCACCCGCTGCACAAACAGCAGGCCCAGGCCCACGCCGCGTGCGTCTTGCACGCTGGCGCCGTGGTCGCCAGCCTGCAGTTGCTGGCGTTGCGCGGCGCTGAGGCCGGGGCCGTGGTCACGCACCTGCACCACCAGGCGGCCGTGCACCACACCGCCTGAAACCCACACGGTCTGGCCACGCGGGCTGTGCTTGAGCGCGTTGGACACCAGGTTGCCGATGGCCCGCGTGACCAGTGCGCGGTCCACGGCCACGTCTGCGCCTTCGTCGCCCAGGCCGGTCGTGTGCAGCGTGACGTCGCCGGCCCGGGCCTGGGCGCGCAGGTCGGCCAGCGCGTCTTCGATCAGGGCCAGCGGCCGCACCGCGCTGGGTGCCAGTGCCTGGGTCTGCACGTGGCTGGCGCGCACAAACTCTTCAGACATGGCCAGCGTGCGGGTGGCCAGGCGGCGCATTTCCTGCAGCAACTCGTCTTGCGGCGTGTGGGCGCGGCCCTGCAGGTGCAAGTCGGCCAACAGCACAATGGCACTGGCCGGCGAGCGCAGGTCGTGCGAGACAAAGGCCAGCACCTCTTCGCGTTCACGCTGGGCCTGCTTGACGGGCGCGATGTCGGCCACCGTCACCACCAGCCGGCGCAGGCCTTGCAGTTGCACGCCGGCCACGTGAACCACAAAGTCGCCCTCGCCCGCCAGGCTGGCCTCAACGGCCACACCGTCGCCCGTGGGGCCGGGCACGGTGACGGCAGCCAATGCGGCCGGCCAGTCAAAGTGCGCTTCGGTGGAAAACTCGGCCAGCAGGCGCAGCAGGTCCAGGCCCTGCAGTTCAGCGGGCGCTTCCACGCCAAACAGGTCGGCTGCGCGTGGGTTGGCCAGCAGCACGCGGCTGTGTTCGTCGGCCACCAACATGGCCGTGGGCATGGCGGCCAGGGCCTCGGCCAAAAAGCCCCGTGCTTCGCGCAGCCGTGTGCCGGCGTGGCGCAGCGTCTGCAAGCGCATGGCAATGGTGTCGCCCGCGTCGGCCACGGCCGGCAGCGCCACGGCGCCGGGGCTCAGGGGCTCCACGTCAAGGCGCGCGATTTCCTGGTCCAGGCCGGCCACGGCGCGCTCGAGCCGGCGCCAGCTCCACAGCGGGTAGGCCAGCAGCGCCGGCAGCACCGTGGGCACAGGGTTGAACCACCAGCCCCCGCGCAGCGCAAGCAGGCTTGCCACCAGCACCAAAGGCACCACGGCCACGGCCGTTGGCAAGGCGCGGCGCGGGCCAAAGGCGCCAAACGAAAGCACCAGCAGGCCCAGCAGCGCCACCGAGCCCACGGCCACTTGCAGGTCTGACGCGGCGCGCAGGGTGTCGCCGCTGCGCAGGGTGTACAGCGTATGCGCCAGCACTTCCACCCCCGGCATGGCCTGATGGCGGCCGTTGACGGGTGTGGCCAGCGTGTCGCCCAGGCCTTGTGCCGTCATGCCCACCAGCACGTACTGGCCGGCAAAGGTGACGGCCGGCACCGCGCCGCTCAGCACATCGGCATACGACACGTGGCGCACGGTGCCGGGCGGGCCGGCATAGCGGATGAGAAAGCGGCCTTCGCGCTGCCAGCCGGGCCTGGCCAAGGTGTTGCTGGCCATGCCGGGCGGCAGCGCCAGCGGCGGGGGCACCACCTGTGCGCCGCCAGCGGCATGCTGGTCGTTCTCGACATGCACACGCGGGTGCGGTGCTTCGCCGCCGGCCTGCAGCAGCGCCAGCGCCAGGTGCGGGTAGGGCGCCTCAGGGGGCCCGGCATGCAAAAAGGCGTGGCGCAGCACGCCGTCGGCGTCTACGGGCGCCTCGGCCGCGCCCAGGGTGACCACGGCGCGCAGCACCTCGGTGGGCTCGGTGGCCTGCAGGGGCTCGGTGCTGCCCGCGCGCCAGGCCACGGGCAGCACCACGGGCGCGGCGTGCTGCAGGGCACGTGCCAGCAGGCGGTCTTGTTCGGGTTCGGGGTCGGGCTCGCTGAGCACCAGGTCCAGCGCCACGGCGCGTGGCCTGGCGCTGGCCAGCACTTCCAGCAGTGACGCGTGCACCGCGCGCCGCCAGGGCCAGCGGCCAATTGCCTGCACACTGGCGTCGTCGATGGCAATGATCACCAGGCCAGGCGGTTGTGGGCGGCGCCACAGCGCCAGGCCCGAGTCATAGACCACGCGGTCCAGGCGCCAGGCCCAGCCGCCCAGGGCCAGCGTGCAGGCCAGCGTGGCCAGCGCGGTGGTGATGGTGATTTCGTCGCGCCAGCGCGGCCAGTGCCGCCAGCGGGTGGCTTTCACGGCGTCAGGTTCAGCGTCTGGCCGCCGGCCCGCACGCAACTGCCGCTGCTGTCGCGCACGCAGTTGGCAATGTCAAAGTACTGTGGCGTGGTGAAGGGGCCCTGGAAACCGTCGGCGTCGCGCGCGCGCATCCGCACAAAAAAGCGGCCGGTGCCGGGCAGTGGCAATTCAAAGGCCGGCTCGGTGAGCTGGCGCGTGAGCAGCAAGGTCTTGAATTCGGTGTCGCGTGCAAGCTGGAATTCAAAGGTCTGGCCGGGCAGCCCTTCCCAGCCGAAGCTGATGCTGCGGTCGCCCACGGCGGGTGGCCTGGGTTCGGGTGGCAGCGGGCGCATTTCAAAACTGCGCGGCTCGCCCCAGGGGCCCTGGTCGTCGCCAGCACGCACGCTGGCCAGTTGCCAGTGGTAGACGCCGGGCGCCAGGCCTTCCAGCGTGGTGGACAGGCCGGGCAGGTCTTTCAGGTCACGCAAGGGCGTGCCGAAGTCGGCGCTGGTGATGGGCCGGGGCGCCGGGGCCGCAGTGGGTGGCGTGGCGGGCGTCGTGGGCGTTGTCGAAGCGGCGGCGGCCGTCAGCGGTGCAATACGCACCAGCCGCATGCGGTAGCGCTGGGCCTGTGCGTTGGCGGCCCAGGCCAAGTCTGCCTTGGCACCAAAGATCACCGCGCGCGGCACCGGCGCGGCGGGCAGCGGCGCTTCGGGCCGCGCCTTCAGGCGGAAGGGGTGGTCGGCGTCCTGGCCCTCCAGGCCACGGGCGTCCACCGCACGCACGCGCAGCACGTAGTCGCCGTCGGGCAACTCGGCAAAACGCAATTCGGGGGTGGCCGATGTGAGGTCGGCCAGCACGCGGTCAAAGCTGGCGTCGGCCGAGATCTGCGCGCGGTAGGCCGCCGCACCGGGCAGCGGCGGCAGGGCAAAACGCATCAGCAGACGCTCTTGCAGGCTGGGCAGGCCGGCCAAGGTGGGCGCACCCAGCAGGCGCACCGGCGCTGCCACCTGGCCGTTGGCGGCAATGACGGTGCCAAAGCCGGCGCTCACGCGTTCGGTAGCCCCGCCCTGGCGGCCTTCAAACACCACCGCGCCGCCCAGCACTTCACCACGGGTGGCGCCATCGGCAGCGTCGGCGGTGACACGGAATTCGGTGCCGCGCACGCCCAGCACACCTTGCGGCGTGTCGATGCGGAACCCCGGCCGCCCGGCCGCTGCGGGCGCGGCTTCTATCTCCACCCGGCCTTGTTCCAGGCGGGTGCCGGTGAGCGTGCCACCGGCATCGCGCAGGCGGCGCGACTGCTGCACCAGCAGCTTGCTGGCCGGGCGCAGACGCAGCAGCGTGCCGTCGACCAGGCGCACGGTGACGTGGCCGTCAGCGCCGGTGTTCAGTTCGCTGCCTTCGGCCACGGCCTGGCCGGCCTGCAGCGCGGCACCCGCACTCTGGGCTTGCCCTTGCACGTGCACCAGCGTGGCGGGCACGGCCTCGGTCTGCATCAGGCGCAAAGGGATGCGCACGGTGGTGCCGGTGGGGATCTGGTTGGGGTTGCGCAGTGCGTTGGCCTTGGCCAGTTCGGGCCAGGCCAGTGGGTTGACGAGGTAGCGCTTGCCCAGCCCGATGAGCGTGTCGCCCTTGGTGGTGATGTGCTCGTGCATGGCTTCGGTGGCCGGCGCCGGCAGCACAGCGGCGCCCGCCGCCACCCGGGCCCAGGTGTTGCCCGCAGCAGCGGCCAGTGCCACCACCGCAGCGGCGAGCCATGGCCGGGCCATCTGCCGGGCCGTTTGCCGGGCTATTTGCAGGGAGTGCGCACGGTTCATGACAGCGCCTCACCACTCCAGGCCAGTGCCAGCCGCACCAGGGCCGCCGGGGTGTCGGCGCCGAGCTTGGTCTTGAGCGCCTGTTTGTGTGTTTCTATGGTTTTGACGCTGCGGTTCAGTGCGTCGGCGATCTCGCGGGTGCTCTTGCCCTGGCCCACCAGGCGCAGCACTTCAATCTCGCGTGGCGACAAATCGGGCGGCTGGGCTTGGGTGCTGTTGCGGTCGCCAGCGCGGCCGGTCATGCGGCGCAGCAATTTGTTGGAAAGGCCCGCGCTCACGTGCACCTGGCCCGACATCACGGTGTCTATGGCCTGCAGCAGCGTCTGACCCAGCGCCGACTTCATGACAAAGCCGTCAGCGCCGGCGCGCAGAACACGTTCAGCGTACAGGTCTTCGGGCATGGAGGTCAGCACCACGATGTGCATGCCGGGCCAGGTGGCGCGCCACTCGGGCAAGGCGGTGAGGCTGAAGTCGGGGCCTAGGCCCAGGTCCAGCAGCAGCAGGTCAAAGCGCTGGCTGGCCAGTTGCACGCGGGCGTCGTGCAGCGAGCCCACGTCAGTGACATCGGCGCGGCTGCCCAGCAGCTGGCGGATGCCCAGGCGGACAAGGTCGTGGTCGTCTACGACCAGCACCTTCAAGGGCAGGGCTGGGGGGTGCATGGGCTGGGCCGGCGGGCTCCGCAAAACCTGCGGAGTTTACGGGGCCGGCCCCCATGACATCCGAGACCGAAGGATGGGTTGTTTGTCTCGCGCCAACGGGCTGTCTCGGCGTTCGTTGGCGCCGCCGCGCGCTGCTATGGCGCGCGGCGGGCCAAGCGGCCAGGATCACTGATTGCGGAAGTCGTCGTGGCAGCTCTTGCAGGACCCGGCGGCGGCACCAAAGGCGGTCTTGACCTGTTCGAGATTGTTGGTCTTGGCGGCGGCGGCGAGCTTGGCCACTTCGTCCTGCATCTTTTTGGCGGCAGCGTCGAACTTGGCGCGCTCGCTCCACACGTTGGCCTTGGGTGCGCCCTTTTCCGTGCCAGAGGTGCCTTCCACAAACCCGGCATACGGCAGTTTGGACATCGTGACCACCAGATCGGCGTTGGCGGCAGCAGCAGCGCCGTCAAACGGCACCTTGCCCTGCGCCATGGCGCCGATGCGGCCAAAGTGAGTGGCCATGACGGTGAAAGCGGCCTTGCGGTACTTGACCGCGTCTTCGGGCTTCTGGAACTGTGCTGCGGCGGGCAGGGCGGTGGCAAAGCCGATGAGGGCGGCGGTGGCAAGGGTGAGACGGGTCATTCTTAGGCTCCAGGGTCGGCAAGGGCTTGGGTGGGTGAACAAAATCTGGGGCGCCACGAGAAAGCGCCTTGGTAGTGTCTACGAAACGGCGCGTGGGCCGATTCCGGCGCCAGGGTAAACCCAAAGTGCTTCGGCCTGCAGGCGCAAGTGTTGGCAGACGCGGTATGGTTGCGGCTGCTTCACAGCCCCAACACACATGCCCACAGCGCCTGACGACCCCGGCCCTGCCATCCGCGTGTGGGATCTTCCCACGCGGCTGTTTCACTGGACACTGGCCTTGGCCATGGTGGGTTCGGTGGTCAGCGCCAAAGTGGGCGGCAACGCCATGCCGTGGCACTTTCGCCTGGGTTCGCTGGTGCTGGCGCTCATGGCTTTTCGCATCGTGTGGGGCCTGGTGGGCGGGCGCTGGTCGCGCTTTGCCAGCTTCATCTACGCGCCGGCCACGGTGCTGCGATACCTGCGCGGCCAGGCGCAACCGGGTGAACACCTGGACGTGGGACACAACCCGCTGGGCAGCTTGTCGGTGTTTGCGCTGCTGGGTTTCATCGCCTTGCAGTTGGCCACCGGGCTGGTGGCTGACGATGAAATCGCCAACGTCGGCCCGCTCAACCGGCTGGTCAGCAGCGCCACCGCCGCCACGGCCACCGGCTGGCACAAGGCCTGGGGCCAGTGGGCGCTGCTGACGCTGGTGGCGCTGCACATCGCCGCCATCGTTTTTTATCGCGTGCGGCAGCACAAGGATCTGGTGCGGCCCATGATCACCGGCGACAAGCCGCTGCCTGCGGGCACACCCGCCAGTGCAGACGGCCCAGCGCAGCGGCTGCGCGCCCTGGCGCTGGCGGCCTTGTGTGCGGGCGTGGTGGTGTGGCTGGTGCAGTAGCGCCCTTGCACCACCAGGAAAGCAGCTTGGAAGACGCGCCAGAAATCGTGCTTGTGGGTGCCGCCGAGCCGGCGCTGCTGGCCACCGCCCGCGTGCTGCTGCGCGAATACGCCGACATGCTGGGCGTGGACCTGTGTTTCCAGAACTTCGACACCGAACTGGCCACGCTGCCCGGTGAATACGCCGAGCCCGCAGGCGCCCTGCTGCTGGCGTTGGTGGACGGCCAGCCCGCCGGCTGTGTGGGTCTGCGTTCGCTGCCCGACGTGGACTACCCCAACGCGTGCGAGATGAAACGCCTGTTCGTGCGTCCGGCCTACCGCCGCTATGGGCTGGGCCGCGTGTTGGCGCAGCGGCTGATGGACCTGGCCACACAGGCCGGTTATTCCCACATGCTGCTGGACACGCTGGACGACATGGAAGCCGCGCGCGGCCTGTACGTGACGCTGGGTTTTGAAGAGATTCCGCCGTACTACTTCAACCCCATCGCCGGTGCGCATTACCTCAAGGCCGAGCTCGACACGCCCGGCACCCGCTGGTAGGGCGGCCGCCGCAAAGGCGCCTGCCGCTGCCCGAAAGCCCTGCAGGCTTGCGGCATCATCGGGCTTGGCCGCGCCCGGCCGCAGAAAAACTACTCCCGGAGACCACCATCACCACCACCCTTGAACTCCAAGCCGGCGCGTTGCGCCTGGCCCTGTGCCCAGATTTGGGCGGCGCCATTGCCGGGCTGTGGCTGGGCGACTTGCCCGTGCTGCGTTGCACCGAAGCGGCTGCGCTGGCCAGTGCCCGTGCATCGGGCGGCTTCCCGCTGGTGCCGTATTCAGGCCGCCTGGGCTACCGGCGCTTCAAGTGGCAAGGGCACGACCACACCACGGCGCCCAACTTTGACGACAACCCGCATTCGGCCCACGGCGTGGCCTGGCAGCGTGCGTGGGCGGTGGTCTCCAGCAGCGCCACTGAAGCCGAACTCGCCTACACCCACACACCCGACGCACACTGGCCCTTTGCCTTTGCGCTGCGCCAGCGTTTTGTGCTGACGCCCGGCGCACTTGAAGTGCATCTGTCGGCCACCAACACCGGTGCGCAGCCGCAGCCCATGGGCCTGGGTTGGCATCCCTACTTTCCCAAGCGCAGCCGCAGCCGGCTGCACGTGGAACTGACCGAACGCTGGGACAACGACGCCAGTGGCTTGCCCACGCGCCATGTGCCGCAGCCCGGCATTGACGGTGACGTCGCCAACCTGGCCTTTGACAACTGTTTTGAAGGCTGGCGTGGCCCGGCGCGCATCCGCGACGAGAAGATGTCATTGCGGCTGACGTCGTCGCTGCCCTACCTGGTGGTCTACACACCCGACACCAAGCCCTATTACTGCGTAGAGCCGGTGAGCCACGTGCCCAACGCCATCCACATGTCCGACCCCGCCGCGCACGGCCTGCGTGCGCTGGCCCCGCAGGCCACCCAGGACGCCTGGATGAAGATCGAGGTCAGCGCGGCATGACGTCAGCCTGGGCGGCGCTGCCGGTGGCGCCTTCGCTGCTGGGTGAGTCGCCTTTCTGGCACCCCGACGAAGCGGCGCTGTACTGGTGCGACATCCCCGGCAAGGCGCTCAACCGCTGGCATGCTGCCAGCGGCAAGCACCAGCAGTGGGCCTTTGACACCGAGCCTGGCTGTTGTGCACCGCTGCCGGGTGGCCAGCTGCTGCTGGCCATGCGCGACGGCCTGTTCCGGTTTGACCCTGCCAGCGGCCAGCGCCACCTGCTGGCCAAGCCCCCATACGACCCGGCCACCGAGCGTTTCAATGACGGCAAGGCCGACGCGTTGGGCCGCTTGTGGGTGGGCACCATCTACGAGCCGCGCACACCGCCCAAGGCCGCGCTTTACCGCTGGCCCGGCGGCAAAGGCGCCAAGCTCGACCGCATGGCCGGCGACATCACCGTGAGCAACGGACTGGCCTTCAGCCCTGACGGCACCACCCTGTACTGGAGCGACACCGCCGCGCACCGCATCTTCGCGCTCGACTTTGACGGCAGCGGGGGCAGTTTGTCGCGCCAGCGCGTGCTGGCCGAGTTTGCGCCCAAGCAGCCAGGCCAAGACCTGGCCCACTACGGTGGCCGGCCCGACGGCGCGGCCGTGGATGCCGAAGGTGCCTACTGGGTGGCCATGTTTGAAGGCCAGCGCCTGCTGCGCCTGGCGCCTGACGGCCAGGTGTTGCAAGACCTGCCGCTGCCCGTGCGCTGCCCCACCATGCCGTGTTTTGGCGGCCCCGACCTGCGCACGCTGTTTGTCACCACGGCGCGCCAGAACCGCCCGCAGGCCGAACTGGACGCTCAGCCGCTGGCCGGCCATGTGCTGCACTTGCGCGTGGACGTGCCGGGCCTGCCCGTCAACTTTGCAAGACCATGACCCCACCTGTCCTGCGCGCTGAACTCATTGCACGCCTGCAGGAGCCCCGTGAATGGGACCTGGCCGTCATTGGCGGCGGTGCCACCGGCCTGGGCGTGGCGCTGGACGCTGCCGCACGCGGCCTGAGCGTGGTGCTGGTGGAAAGCCACGACTTTGCGCAGGGCACCTCGTCGCGCGCCACCAAGCTGGCGCACGGCGGCGTGCGCTACCTGGCGCAGGGCAACATCGGCCTGGTGCGCGAGGCGCTGCACGAGCGCACCGCCATCCTGGCCAACGCGCCGCACGTGGCGCAGCGTTTGTCCTTCGTGATGCCGGGCTACCACTGGTGGGAGCGCGGTTTTTATGGCGTGGGGCTGACCGCCTACGACGCGCTGGCCGGCAGCCAGGGCCTGGGCCGCACCGAGGTGCTGAGCACACGCCGCACGGTGGAACTGCTGCCTGGCGTCAAGCAAGCCGGCCTGTGGGGTGGCGTGCGTTATTGGGACGGCCAGTTTGACGACGCCCGTCTGGCGCTGCTGCTGGCGCGCACGGCAGCCGCACGCGGTGCGCTCGTCGTCAACCACTGCGAAGCCACCGGCCTGCTGCGCGAAGGTGGCAAGGTGCTGGGCGTGCAGGTGCGCTGCAAGGAAAGCGGCAGCACCGCCACGCTGCGTGCGGGCTGCGTGGTCAACGCCACGGGCGTGTGGGTCGACGCCGTGCGCGACATGGACCGCGACGTCGACGCCCCCCCGGTGCAGCGTTTGGTGGCCCCGAGCCAGGGCGTGCACCTTGTCGTCGACCGCAGCTTCCTGCCCGGCACCAACGCCCTGATGGTGCCCAAGACCGAAGACGGCCGCGTGATGTTTGCCGTGCCCTGGTATGGCAAGACCATCCTCGGTACCACCGACACACCGCGCAAGGATCTGGCGCGTGAGCCCGAGGCCTTTGCCGACGACGTGGGTTTCATCCTGCGTGAATCGGCGCGTTACCTGGCCAAGGCGCCGCAACGGTCTGACGTGCGCTCGATCTGGGTCGGCTTGCGGCCGCTGGTCAAGCCCGTGGGCGACGATGCCGGCAACACCAAGGCGCTGTCGCGTGAACACACCGTCATCGTGGGCAACTCGGGCCTGGTCACCGTGACCGGCGGCAAGTGGACCACTTACCGCAGCATGGCCGAAGACGTGCTCGCCCAGGCCATGGACGCCGGCCTCTTGCCGCAGCGCGCGGCGGGCGTGACGGCACGCTTGTCGCTCATCGGCGCCGCACCCGGCCGCCCCCTGTGCGAGCCACCGGGTGAACATCTCTACGGCAGCGAAGCCAACTTGCTGCGCAGCCTGCCCGGTGCCACCCACTGGCTGTGCCGCGATGCCGAAACCGGGCGCGGCGGCCTGAGCGAAGCGATGGTGCGCTTTGCGGCACGCTACGAGATGGCGCGCGACGTGGAAGACGTGCTGGCGCGACGCAGCCGGCTGCTGTTTCTGGACGCCGCTGAAGCCGGCCGCCAAGCCGACGCCGTGGCGGCCATCCTGGCCGAAGAACTGGGCCGCCCGATCGACGCCGCGCCCTTCAAGGCGCTGGCCGCACAGTACGCGCGGCTGCCCTGATCCGGCCTGCGCCTGCGCCTGCGCCTAACCCGCCGTGTACTTGACCGAGCAGCCGTAGGGCCGCGTGGTGGGCGTGGCCACAGGCTTGCCGGCCAGGCTGTCAGCCAGCGCGGCCTTGACGTGGTTGGTGGCGGTGGCGGCGCTGCCCGATGGCTTGTCGTCCACAGCGCCGGCGTACACCAGCGTGCCGGCCGGGTTGATGACAAAGACGTGTGGCGTGGTGCGGGCACCGTAGGCGCGCCCGATCTTGCCGTCGGCGTCCATCAGCGTGGCGGTGGCAGCGGCCTTTTGCGCCTGCATCCATTGGCCCAGCGCAGCGGGCTGCTGGTGGTCGACATGGTCCGTGGCGGTGGAATTGACGGCCAGCCACACCACGCCCTGCGCCGTGGCGTCCTTCTGTTGGCCCTGCATGTGCGCACCGCTGTAATGCCGCTGCACGTAGGGGCAGCCGGGGTTGACCCATTCCAGCACCACATGCCGGCCCTTGAAGCTGGCCAGCGACACCGTTTTGCCACTGGTGTCGGTGGCTGTGAAGGCCGGTGCGGGCTGGCCGACGGCCACGTTGGCGCCCGCCGCGCCCACTGCCAGCAGCAGGCAAGTGGTCAATAAAACGGTCCTCATCGATGTCCCCTTGTGCATGGGCCGATGTCAAGTGGCTGGCAGGCTTGCCAGTGCGCCCAACACCTCGGCAGGGCTGAGAATTTCGCTCAATAGCCTTGGCCCTGGGGTGCCAGGGGCATACAGCACGTACACGGGCACGCCGCTGCGGCCAAAACGCGCCAGTTCGGCGCTGATGGCGGCGTCGCGGCGAGTCCAGTCGGCGCGCAGCAGCAACACCTTGCGGGCTTCAAATGCGGCCTTGACGCTGGTGTCGGCCAGTGTGGTGCGTTTGTTGAACTGGCAGGTCACGCACCAGGCGGCGGTGAAGTCCACAAACACCACGCGGCCGTCGGCCTGCGCCTGCGCCACCCGCTCGGCCGACCAGGGCAGCCAGGTGTCGCTGGCCCCCGGTGCCTGCGCTGCCGCCTCTTGCCGCAGCGTGGGCACGGCCCAGAACAGCGCCGCCGCCATCAACACCAGCGCAGCCGCACCAAAGCCGGTGCGGGCCCTGGGCCCGAGCGCGGGCGAGCCCAGCGACCAAGCCGCAAAGGCCAGCGCCACCAGCAGGGCCAACAAGGCCGCAGCGCCGTCAATGCCCGACTGCTGGCCCAGCACCCACACCAGCCACACCACGGTGGCAAACATCGGGAAGGCCATCACCGTCTTGAAGTGCGCCATCCACACCCCCGGTCGGGGCAACAAGCGCGCCAAAGCGGGCCAGGCGCTGGCGGCCAGGTAAGGCGCCGCCATGCCCAGGCCCAACGCGGCAAACACCAGCAGTGCCTGCCAAGCCGGCAGGGTGACGGCAGCGCCCAGAGACGCCCCCATGAAAGGTGCCGTGCAGGGCGAGGCCACCGCCACGGCCAACACGCCGG